>DASYVA010000062.1 GCA_036000645.1 Candidatus Methylomirabilis sp. | reverse complement strand
GCCCGTCACCGGCCTCGCCTGGATGGACCACGAGTTCGGCTCGACGGAGCTGTCGCCCGAGCAGGTGGGGTGGGACTGGTTCAGCGTCCAGCTCGAGGACGGGACGGATCTCATGCTTTACCTCATCCGCCACCGGGACGGGCGCCCCGATCCCTTCTCGAGCGGGACGCTCGTCGCCCCCGACGGGACGGCCCGCGCCCTCGCCCTTGCCGAGTTTGCCGTCGAGCCCCTCGGCCGCTGGAGGAGCCCGCGGAGCGGGGGGATCTACCCCATGGGCTGGCGGATCCGCGTCCCGGGATCGGCCCTGACTCTCACCCTCACGCCCCTCTTCCCAGACCAGGAACTGGACACGGCGAAGAGCACCCAGGTCATCTACTGGGAGGGGGGTGTGCGGGTCACGGGGGAGCGGGCCGGGCAGACTGTGCGGGGGCAGGGCTACGTGGAGATGACGGGCTACGCGGCGCCGTTCCGGAAGAAGATCTAGGGCAAGCCCTCGAAGGCCGGAAACGGTCGGGACGATTTCGGGCGCTGACACTCACGGAAAAGTGGCCGGAGATGAAAACGGTTTGGTGGCGTCCACCACAAACATCACCAGGGCGTGCAGATCCGTCGAGCCGCTGCTCGAGACCTGCATAGGCATATTGGCACCCTGACCCGCTTCGGGCTGGCCAACCTTGACACGCATCACCCCGTGGGGACTCCGGATGCTTTGCTCCCCGGCCAGCACGAAGAATGCCTCGGAGCCCGGATGAGTATGCACGGGCGTAATGCTGCCCGGCGGGCCGCTGGCTTCGTTGATCCGAAGGAGATACTGTGGTGCAACGATCCGGGGGATTGGTCCCAATTCCGCAACCGTAGTGCCGCCCGCGGATGACCCACCCGCCGGGCCGAGCGTGAAGAGCCAGACTTTGCCCGCCGACTCGGCGACCAACGCCCAGGGGCCCGCGGCGGCCCGCGCGTGCGCGAGCGCAGTAAAGTTCTCTATCCGCCAGAAGAGCGGTCCAGCCGGCAACTCCGCGACTTTCTTTTCGGCCTTCGCCTTGATGACAAGCGGCTGCTGGGCGATCGCCGTCGATGGCAATGACCATAATCCCGATGCCAAAACCACGATCAGAGCGACGAGAATCCGTTTCATGTGGCCTCCTTGGTTTCCCTGCTGTTGCGAACTTACTGCCTGACGCCTAACGGGGCGGCGGGCGAGAGCCGCCGCCCCGATGCGCCGACAGCGAGCGACCCGGAGGCCGCGAGCGTCGGCGCATCTATTGAGTATGGTGGTCAGCATATCCCAACGGTCAAGATTCTTACGGCAGGCGAGATCCTCGCGAATTTGCAACTACTTGTCAACGATTGCTGGAGCCGTCGCCCCTGGTGAGCAAGCGAGGCTAGCGGTGGTGGGTCACACCCACCTTGGCGCAGTGGGCCTCGACCGGGCACTGGCTGCAGAGGGGGGAGATCGGCTTGCAGCAGTTCTGGCCGAAGGGGACGAGGAGGTCGTTGAAGGAGATCCAGTGCCTCCGGGGAAGGGTGGCCCGCAGGGCTTCCTCCGTCGCCTCCGGGGTTTTCGTCCGGACGTAGCCCCACCGGTTGCTGATCCGATGGACGTGGGTGTCGACGCAGATGCCAGCCTTGTTGTAGCCTACCGTCACCACCAGGTTGGCCGTCTTTCGCCCCACCCCCTTCAGCGTGAGCAGGTCTTCCAGGGTGTCGGGGACCCTGCCGCCGAAGCGGGTCAGGAGATCCCGCGAGACCTCCTGGAGGGTGCGGGCCTTCACCCGGTAGAAACACACCGGGTAGATGGTCCGCTCGATGGTCCGGCGGGGCAGGGCGAGGATTGCGGCGGGCGTGTCGGCCAGGGCGAAGAGGCGCCGGGATGCCGCCTCGGTCACGGCATCCTTAGTCCGGAGGCTGAGCAGGCAGGAGACCAGGACCCGGAATGGGTCGGGGCGATCTGCCTGGACCTGGGCGACGGCGGGCGGGGCCCAGGCGCGGACAGCCCGCTTCAACGTCCGGACGATCGTGTTGATGTCCAGGGCCCGTCGTGCGCGGCGGGGCGGAGGGGCAGCGGCCATGGATGCGGCTCCTCAGTTGGCGCAGCAGGTTGTCCCGTCGAGCGTGCACCTCGAGGTGACCGTCCCGGCGAGCCACCCCTCCGTCGTTCCCCTCGGGACGGAGCGGATGGGCTCGGGGACGCTGGTCGAGGCGGACCTGGTCCTCACGGTGAACTCCGTCACCCTCGGGGCCGCTGGCGTCACCGTCACCGGGCCGCACGGCCGCCAGGCAACTGGAGAGGTGGTGGCGCGGGATTTCGACAGCGGGCTCGCGCTCGTGAAGGTCCCCCGGGGCCTCGGCCCGCCCGCCCCCCTGGGGGAAGCGGCAGCAGCGGCACCGGGGCAACCGGTTTTCCTCCTCGCCAGCACCGCCCCCACGGCCCGGCGGGTCCGGGGGGGCCATCTGATTGAGGTAGGCCCCTTCGACGCGGCCTGGGAGTACATGCTGGATCGGGCGCTCAAGGCGAATGCCGCGAACCCCGGTTTCGGCGGGGGCGCCCTGTGCGACCTGAGGGGGCGGATGCTGGGCGTGGTCTCCCTGAATCTCGCGGAGGTGGCCCGGGCCTCGCTGGCGATTCCCGTGGACCTGTACCGCGACCACCGGGAGGAGCTCCTCCGGCACGGGAGGATCCTGAGCCGCCCTCCCCGGGCGTGGCTCGGGCTGTTCAGCCAGGGACGGGCCGGCGGGGTGCAGGTGGTCGGGGTCATCCCGGACTCCCCCGCCGCCCGGGCCGGCGTGCGGGAAGGAGATCTCCTCATCGGCCTCGATGTGGTCCGCCTGACCAGCCGCCGGGAATTCTACACCGAACTGTGGAAGCACCGCCCGGGGGAACCGGTCCTCCTCAGCCTGCTGCGGGGGGGAACCCCGAAGGCCATCGAGGTGACGGCCGGCGACCGGGCGGCGTTCTACCGCTAGCCGCGCCGCCAGCGCGCGAGGGAGGTCCCATGCCCGCCGGTCCGCTCAGCTTCGCCATTCTGGAGGACCTCCGCCGGCTCTCGAGCCCGACGGTGGCGAACGCCATCGAGACCTTCAACTACCGCTCCCGCGCGGAGGGGTTCATGCGGGCCGAGATCCGGTGCATGTTCCCGGAGCTGCCCCCACTGGTGGGCTACGCCGCCACGGCCCGCATCATGGCGGGCCGGCCCCCCGGGGAGGGACGCCGCATCCCGCCCGAGCGCTGGTGGGACTACCTCCTCACCCTGCCCGAGCCGCGCGTCGTGGTGATGCAGGACCTGGATCGCCCCTCCCTCGGGGCCTTCTGGGGGGAGGTGCAGGCCAACATCCACCGGGCGCTCGGCTGCGCGGGGACCATCACCGACGGGGGCGTGCGGGACCTCGTCGAGGTCGCCGCTCTCGGCTTCGCCTTCTTCGCCGCCCACGTCCAGGTCTCCCATGCCTACGTCCACCTGGTGGACTTCGGCGGCCCCGTGAGCGTGGGCGGCCTGCTCGTCCAGCCCGGCGATCTCCTCCATGCCGATCGCCACGGCGTCGTGCAGGTCCCTCTCGATCTCGCGGCGAAGATCCCGGACGGGGCGGCCGCGGTGGAGCGGCAGGAGCGGGAGATCATCGGCGCCTGCCAGGCGCCGGACTTCACCCCGGAGCGTTTGAAGACGACCTGGCGCCGCGTCCGGGGTTAGACGGGTTCGCCGGAACTGATCGCGTCGACGGGGACCTCGGCCACCGCCACCGGCGGCGCGAGGATGACCTCGTCCGCCCCCCATCCCGCCACCGACCTCGCCGTATCACCCACCCCCAGGATGGCCGTGAGGAGCCGCCGGATGTTGTCGTTCACCCGGACCGCGTTGACGGCGAGCGGTTCCGCCAGCCGCCCGTCCCGGATCAGGAACGAGTCGGCCACTGCGGTCCCGGTGAAGTCGCCGGCCCTGAGGCCGTTGATGGGGTACGTGTACCAGAGGCGCCCGAGGTAGAGGCCCCGCCCCACCCGGGCCAGGAGCGCGGTAAGCGGCTCCGCCGGCTCCCCCGTCAGTAGGACATTCGTCGCGGCGATGCTCGGAGGAACCTCGGCCGAGCGCAGCCCGCCCGTCTGGCGGAAGCCGTTGCGCGGGACGAGCGCCTCCGGCACCTCCTTCGGCTCGCAGCCGAGCTTGGCCGCCGCCGTGGCGTCGCGGAGGGCGCGCCCCGCCTCGTAGGCGTTCGTGAGCGTCCCGACCAGGACCCCCCGCTCGATCAGACGGGTTCGCCCCGTCGGCAGCCCTTCGCAGGTGATGCCGCGGCTCGCGGGCAGGCCGGGGGCGGCCCCGTCGTCCGCGAGGGAGAGCGCGGGCATGGCGATTTGCCGGCCCACCTGGCCCTGGAAGGCGGAGGTCCCCCGGAGGAGGTGGTCCAAGGAGACCGACGGGAGGATCAGGTAGGTGAGCAGGTCGGCCACGGCGGCCGGTCCGAAGATCACCGGGACCACTCCACCGGGGACGCGGACTCCGCCGCGGGCGGCCAGGGCAGCGGAGGCCGCCTCCACTCCTGGGGCTTCGGTCAGGTCCGCGAGCCGGGCCGCCACCTGCCCCCCCGTCCCCTTGGCGTCCCAGGCCTCCACCATCGCGGTGACGTTCGCCAGGGCGGACGCCGCGGTATCGGCCTCCACGGGCAGGTGGCTCGAGCCGACGGCCATCGTCTCCTGGCGGACGGTCACGTCCCCGCCCACGATGAGCCCGAGGGCGGCAGGCTCGGCGCCGCGGAGGGCGCCGGGGGCATCGAAGGTCCGGAGCGCCCCCTCGAGCACCCGCCAGCCTGCGGCCGCCAGGGCCTCGTCGGACAGGTGGAGCAGGGCGGGGTCGTGGTGCCGTCGCAGTCTCCGGCGCTCCCCCGTCCCGGCCGGCAACCCGGGGAAATCCGGATCGGCGACGGCCCCCTGCCGGGCCCGGGCAAGGGCCTCCTCCCAGGCCGCGCCGGTGGGGGGGCCGGAGGCGGAGCCGAAGCCGACGCGGGACCCCTCCGGCGTCTGGAAGAGGGCGCGGACCGCCACGCCCGCCTCCTCCTCCGACTTGGACTCCTCCAGGCCGTGGCACGGCAGGTGGGAGGTGTAGTTCAGGCGGACGGTGAGGCGCGCGCTCCGGCAGGCGTAGGCCTCCACCTCGAGGACGTCAGGGAGGGATCGCAGGTGGGCCAGCGCTTCCCCTACCGCCTTCGTGAGCCGCCCGTTCATCAGTGGATTCTCCCGAGGATCAGGCGCTTCCCACGAGCCGGGCCCGGCTGCGCATCGTCGGGCCGCCGTTGCCCACCCGCTTCGTCTGCATCGGCTGGCCCTTGCCGCAGTTCGGGATCGGGAAGAGGCAGAGGTCGGTGCCGACCGCGTCTACCGCGCTGAGGAAGGCGCGGCTCCCGGCGGCCAGCCCCCCGTCCCGGTAGAGGCGCCCCACCTCCCCCCGGCGGATCTCGTACACTTTCATGGCCGAGATCCGGAACTGCTCGCGGGACTCCGCGATGGAGGGAGTGCGGTGCCCGACCAGGTAGTAGCCCTCCTCCACATCGGCGAGGATCTCCGCCGGGTCACTGCGGCCGGGGCCGAAGACGGTGTTGTTCATCCGGATGAGGGGGACGAGGCTCGCGGCGGTCGCGGTGTAGGCGCCGTTCGGCGCCGCCTGCAGAAGCGCCGCGGTCTGCCGGCTGTGGAGGAAGCCGCGGAACAGCCCCTCGTCAATGTGCACGACCTTCGTTCCGGGGGTCCCCTCGTGGTCGTAGCGGTACTGGCCGTATCCGGGCAGGGCCGGGTCGGAGTAGGCCGTCACCAGCGGGGAGGCGATCCGCTCCCCGACGCGATGGCGCGTGAGGTCGGTCAAGAGCCAGGATCGCCCGGCATAGGCGGCCTCCATCTTGAGGGCCCGGTCGGCCTCGCAGGGATGTCCCACGATCTCGTGGCTGAGCAGTGCGTTGTAGTGGGGGTCCGTGACGATCACCACCTCCCCTGCACTCGTGGGGCAGGGGGGGGCCGCCGCCAGGGCGAGGGCGTCCTCGGCCAGCGCGAAGGTGAAGGCCGGGAAGTGGGGGAGGGCGGTGTAGGGCGTGAAGACCCCGTCGGTCAGGACCTCCCACCCCCCGGGATGCCCGAGGACATCGGAGAGCTCCTCGCTCACGCCGTTCCGCTCGGCGACCACGGTGACCCAGCCCTGGGTCAGGGCCTGCCCCTGGTCGAGGCAGGCCCCTTCCGAGCTGGCGAAGCAGTGTCGGCTTCGCTCCGTCACGAGGTGAATGGCGTTGTGGACGAGGGCGGGATGCTGGTCCCGCAGGCTGCGGGAGGTCTCGAGGGCGAGTGTGGCCACCGCCTGGAGCGGGACCTGCCGCGGGTCGACTCGGAAGGATGCGGGGACAGTGTCCCGTCGGACCGGGATCGGAGCGAGGGGGAGATCGGCCAGCGTGCGGGCGAGCCGGGGGAGGGCGCGGCGCAGGGCGGCCTTGCCCGCGGCGCCGGCCACGGCCCTGGCGTGGGCCCGGCGGCAGGCGGCCCGGAGCAGGCGGGAGAGGTTGGGGGTCTCGCCCGGCGCAAGGCTCCGCCCGATGTATCCGGGGACCGGCATCGGGTCCCCCGCGATGACCCGGACGCCGAAGGCGGCGGTGGCCTCGCGACCCGAGGCCCGGGGGCGGCCGTCCTCCGCACTGGCCTCCTGGGCTTCCCGGACTTCCAGCCGGATGTCCAGGTACCGGCAGGCCGGCAGGCGGCGGGAGAGGTCGGTGGCCAGGGCGCTCAGCCGCTCCCGGACCTCGTCAATGAGCTCGAGGTGTAACGATGGCATCTGCGGTTCCCATGAGCTCCCCCATTATACGCGACGGAATGCTGCCGGGAAGGGGAGGGGGCACCGAGGGCGTTGCGCCGGGAGCCTTTCCCGTTGACACTCCAACCCTGGTCGGTATAATCGCCCCGCTCCGCCGGCGTCCGTCATGCCGCGGAGCTCGCTTCCCGTCGCAGCCGAGGTTCTGCACCCACGTGCCCGGTCCTCTCCGGTCGGGTCTTGTTCCGCGCTCCCCAGGCCCTCCTGCCGGATCGGCGTGCGAAGGGAGGGCGGGCCGCATGCTCTTGCGAGAGGGGGGTCTTCCCCTGGTGCCTGCACCCCGAGGACGGGGGCGTCGCCGCGCGAGCCGAGCCGTGGGGATCCTGCCCCTGGCGGTGACCTTGGCCGTCGGGGCGGTGCGCGCGCCGGCTGCCCCCGGGGCGGAGCCGAAGGAGATCAGGGTCGCCCAGGCGGGGGAGAGCCCCCTGTTCCTGCCGGCCTACGTGGCCTCGGCCCGGGGCTACTTCAGGGAGCAGGGCCTGGAGGTCACCCAGCTTCCGACGGGGGGCAACGGGCGCGAGGTACAGGCCCTCATCGCCGGGGAGGTGGACTTCGCCGTGGCCGGCGGCGCCTCCCAGCTCCTCGCGATGGAGAAGGGGGCGAGGCTCCTTGCCGTCGCGAACGTCGGCGACAAGGTGGCGGTCAACGTCGCCATTCACCGGGACGTGGCCAAGGCCAGGAGGATTACCGAGGGAACCCCCTTCGCGGAGCGGCTCCAGGCGATCCGAGGTCTCACCTTCGGGGTCAGCGGGCCTGGCGCCCTCCCCTGGCAGGTGGCCGCGTCCCTCGTCAGCCGGGCGGGCTACACCCCCGAACAGGACGTCCAGATGATCGCCGCCGGGGCCGGGCCGGTCCTCCTGGCGGCGCTCGAGCAGCGGAAGATCGACGTGCTCGTCGAGACCGTTCCAGTTCCGGAAACGGCGGTGGATCGGGGAACCGCGCTCATGCTCTTCAACCTGGCCAGGGGGGAGGACTCGGAGCTCGGCGAGTACATGCTGGAGAGCCTTCTGGTCCGGCAGGAGTACGCCCGGCAGCACCCCGACACGGTCCGCCGGATGGTCCGGGCCCTCCTGAAGGGGAGCCGGTACATCACCGACCGGAGCCCGGAGGAGATCACCGAGGTTCTCCAGCAGACCCCGCTGGGCAAGTTCCCCAGGGGGGTCCTGCTGGCGGCCGTCGCCTCCCTGAAGGGGGCCTTCCCCCCGCACGGGCGGATGAGCCAGCGAGCCCTGGACGTCACCCAGAGGCTGATGGCGGCGGGGGGACAGCTCCCGCGGACCTTCGCGCTGCTGGAAGTCTACACCCCGGCGTTTCTCCCCTAGGGGCCCCCCCCGGGCCTCAACCCGCGAGGAAGCGAAATGAAGTTCGTCCGGTTCCGGGCAGGGGGGACGCCCCGCTATGGCATCCTGGAGGATGGGCGGGTCACAGAGATCCGGGGGAGCATCTACGGCCGGTACCGGCGCACTCGGACGAGTTATCCACTCGCCCGGGTCCGCCTCCTCCCCCCCTGCGAGCCGACGAAGATCGTCGCCGTGGGGCTCAATTACCGGGACCACGCCGCCGAGTTCGGCCACCCCATCCCGGACGAGCCGATCCTCTTCCTCAAACCGCTCACGGCCCTCATCGGTCCCGGAGACAGGATCGTCTATCCGGCCGTCGCGCAGCGGGTGGACTACGAGGCCGAGCTGGCCATCGTGATGAAGCGCAAGGGCCGGAACATCCCCCGCGGCCAGGCCCTCCGCTACGTCCTGGGCTATACCTGCCACAACGACGTCACTGCCCGGGACCTCCAGAAGAAGGACGGCCAGTGGACGCGCGCCAAGTCCTTCGACACCTTCGCGCCCCTGGGGCCCTGCGTCGCCACGGGCCTCGATCCGCACCGGCTGCACATCGAGGCGCGGGTGGGCGGCGAGGTCCGGCAGTCCTCCAACACCGATCAGCTCATCTTCGACGTGCCGACGCTGGTGGCCTTTGTCTCCCAGGTCATGACGCTCTCCCCCGGGGACGTCATCGTGACCGGGACCCCCCCCGGCGTGGGGCCGCTCAAGCGCGGCGATGTGGTGGAGGTGGAGATCGAGGGGATCGGCGTTCTGCGCAACCGGGTGATCTAGGGGGCGCAGGCAGGGCGGGACGGACCGAAGGCGAAAGGGGTAGCCGGGAAGCCGCGGGCAAGGTACACTAGAATAGTCGGCACCAGTTGTCCTGGAGGAATCCCGGCGGCGGCCCGGTAGCGACCGGAGAGCGCAATCAGGATTGGATAGCCGGCGCAGCAGCCGGCCACCTGGATGGTGTCCCGGGGAGGGGTTCGAGCACTTGCCTCGGCCTCGGGGCATGGGAATGCGGCGCGTCGATCCCTCCCTCCCGAGCGCTGCATCCCAGGCCGGGAAAGTCCGAAGGGGTGTGCCCCCCAATTGCCACACCCCAGCGGGCTTTCCCGGCCGAATTTCTTTTGGGGTCGGGCTCCCCCGGGAGCGCCCGGCGTGGAAACGCCCCCGCGGTTGGGGTATCCTGGAGAGACACGCGGAGGGCTCCATGTGGGCGGTGGAGGCAGAGGGGCTGCGGAAGACCTTCGTGACCGGGTGGCTCCGGCCGCGCCGCCGTGAGGCGCTCACCGGGGTCTCCCTCCGGGTCGCCCCCGGGACCATCTACGGCATCGTGGGGCCGAACGGCGCCGGCAAGACGACCCTCCTCTCCATCCTGGCGACCATCCTCACCCCCGACGCCGGTCGGGCCGCCCTCCTCGGGCACGACCTCATGCGGGAGCCGGGGGCAATCCGGCGGCGCCTCAACCTCGTCAGCGGGCACGCGAACTTCGTCTGGAGCCTGCGGGTCGCGGAGATTCTCGACTTCTACGCCCGCCTCTACGGGCTGCCGGCCCGGGCGCGGCGGCTGCGCGTCGAGGAGCTGCTCGACTGGTGCGAGCTCACACCGTATCGGGCCGTGCCCTACAATGAGCTCTCCACGGGCCTGAAGCAGCGGCTGGCGCTCGCCAAGGGCCTCGTCAACCGCCCCGAGGTCCTCCTGTTGGACGAGCCGACCGTCGGTCTCGACCCGGACATGGCCCTGAAGGTTCGGGCACAGATCGCCGCGCTGCGGGCATCCGAGGGGGTCACCATCCTCCTCTGCACCCATTACATGCGGGAGGCGGAGCAGCTGTGCGACCGGGTGGCGTTCCTCAAGCGGGGCATGATCCTGGCCGAGGGACCTCCGGCCGAGCTCAAGCGGGGCCTCGGGCTGGGGGACGCCGTCCATCTCCGGACCACGGGGCCGCTGCCCGACCTGGCCGGCCTCCCGGGCTTGCTCCGGTGGGTGGTTCAGGACGGCCAGCTCACCTGCACCGTGGACGAAGCCGCCGCCCGCCTCCCGAGCCTCCTCGGCCTGCTCCAAGCGGGTGGCGTGCGGGTCGAGCAGCTCCGCGTCGTCGAGCCCGACCTGGAGGACGTCTTTGTCGAGTATGCCAAGCCACATCATTAAGGCGGGGGCATTCTTCGTCCGGAACCTCCGGATGACCCGCCGCAATGCCTTCACCCTCTTCGAGGTCCTCTTCTGGCCTGCGGTGGGGCTGGCCTCGCTCGGCCTCTTGACCCGCTTCCTGGCCCTGGACCCCGATACCACCGCCTTCGTCCTCACCGGGACCATCGCCCTCAGCGTGGTCCAGGTCTGTCAGCTGGACGTGGCCTACGGCCTGCTCTTCGACATGTGGAGCAAGAGCGTGAAGCACCAGTTCCTGGCCCCGATCGGGGTAGGGCATCTGGTGGCCGGCTCCTGGGCCGTGGGCGCCGTCCGGGGGGTGCTGGCCTTCTTGGTGATGGCGAGCTTCAGCACCTGGGCCTTCGGTTTCGATTTCTTGAAGGCCGGCCCCCTCCCGCTGGTCCTCTTCCTCCTCGGCTGCCTCCTCAGCGCGGGTGCCGTGGGGGTCCTGGTCTGCATCCTGGTCCTCTGCTTCGGCTACCGGGCGGAGGTGGCGGCCTGGTCGCTTGTCAGCATGCTGATGGTCCTGTGCGGGGTCTACTACCCGGTGGGCGTGCTCCCGGCTCCGCTGGCGGCGGTCGGTCGCGCCCTCCCCCTGACCGGCATCCTGGAGGGGTTCCGGGCAGGCTATGGCTTCGCGCCGACTGTCTCGGCTCCCTGGGCGGCGGGGTTCGCCTGGGGGGTGGCCTACCTGGCGGCGGGGGGTCTCGGGCTCCACTGGGCTTCGCGCTCCGCGCGACGGAGCGGCATGCTCCTCCGCCTCTCGGAGTGACCCGATCTCTTGGCCGTCCAGCCCGGGACGGCTATAATCGCCGAATCGCCCGCGGCGAAAGGAGCGCGCGTGGCCGAGCCACGGGGGAGGATGAGAGGGGCGCGCGCCCCGGTGCGCCGGCATGTCTCGGCGGGGGGCGTGATCTTCCGGGTCCAGGAGGGGCTGCCGGAGGTGGCGCTCATCGGGACCCGGCAGGGGAGCGTCTGGGGGCTCCCCAAGGGGACGGTGGAGCCGGGGGAGGATGTGGAGCTGACCGCCCGCCGGGAGGTCCGGGAGGAGACCGGCCTGGACGGGGCGCTCGTCGCCCCGCTGGGCAGCGTCCAGTACTGGTTCTACGAGAAGGAGGCCCGGGCCCGCGTCCACAAGACCGTGCACTTCTACCTGCTGGAGTACGCCGGGGGCCGGCCCGGCGACCATGATCAGGAGGTGGAGGAGGTTCGCTGGGTCCTCCTCCCCGAGGCGTACGAGCGCCTCAGCCACGACAACGAGCGGCAGATCCTCCGGCGGGCTTGGGGCCTCCTCCAGGAGCGGATCCCCGGCACCCCGGCGCCGCCGGCCGAGGGAGAGGATGCTGGAGCTGGCGGCGCTGCGGAGGGTCCTGGCCAACCGGCGGAACCCTCCCGCTGAGGGGACCGGGCTGCGCCGGGCCGCCGTCCTGGTCCCGCTGACCGGCGGCGCCGCGGGGCCGCGCGTGCTCCTCGTTCGCCGGAGCGCGACCCTGCACCTGCACGGCGGACAGATCGCGTTCCCCGGCGGCACGTGGGAGCCGACCGACGCCGACCTGTTGGCCACGGCCCTCCGGGAGGCGGAGGAGGAGATCAGCCTCCGGCGGGCGGACGTGGAGGTCCTGGGGGCCCTGAGCGACGCCGTCACGGCGACCTCCCGCTTCTGCATCCGCCCGTTCGTCGCGTGGGTCCGCCCCGGCACGGAGCTCGCCCCCCATCCGGCCGAGGTGGAGGCCATCCTCCCCGTGTCGCTGGCCCTGCTTCGGGAGCCGGCGAACTTCCGGGAGGAGCAGTGGGAGCGGGACGGGCGGACGTTTCCCGTGTACTTCTACCGGGCCGGCACCGAGGTCATCTGGGGGGCGACGGCGCGGATCCTCCGGGAGCTCCTGGATCTCCTCTTCGCCCCCGGACCGGCCGGGGGGAGGGAGGGGCAATGAGCGCCGAGGCGCTGGGGATCCCCCCGGAGGAGTTCGCGGCCCGGCAGGAGGAGGCGCGGCGGGCCTGCGCGGCCCGCGGCCTCGCCGCCCTGCTCGTGGTCGGCCGAGCCTTCTATGACCGGCCGGGGAGTCTGGCCTACCTCACGAATCACTTTCCCCCGTTCCCGACGGCCGTGGTGAGCGGGGCGATGCGGGGGCTGGGGCACGCCGCATTGCTCCTCCCGCAGCAGGGAGCCCCCATCCTGGTGGCGGACGGGCCCGCGGTCCGGCGGGACCTCGTGGCGGTGGAGGCGGTGGAGGTGAGCAGCGACCTTCCCCGGGCCCTCGCCGGTGTCGTGCAGGGGCGGGGGTTGGCGACGGCCCGGATCGGGCTGGCCGGCGCGGACATCCTCCCGCTGACCCTGTTCCGCGAGATGGCGGCCGCCCTCCCCGCCGTCACCTGGGAGCCGGCGGAAGAGATCGTGAACGGGATGCGCCAGGTGAAGAGTCCGGCCGAGCAGGATCTGCTGCGGCAGGCGGCGGCCGTGGCCGCCGCGGGACTCGCGGCGGCGGTCAGCGCCGTGAAGCCCGGCGTGTCGGAGCGGGAGGTCTGCGCGGCGGGGGTCGGCGCGGCACTGCTGGCCGGCGCAGACTTCGTCCGGTACCTCCGGGTCCACTCGGGCCCGTGGGCCACCTGGACCTCGCGGTGGCCCCAGGCAACGGATCGGGTGATCGGCCAGGGGGAGATGGTGACGCTGGATCTGATCGGCGCCCGCCAGGGGTACCAGTTCGATGTCCTCCGGACGACGGTGGCGGGGGAAGTCTCCCCGGAGCAACGCCGCCTGTTGGAGGCGGGCCTGGAGGCGACCACGGCGGCGGTGGAGGCTGCCCGGCCCGGCGTCCCCGCCGAGCATCTCGTGGCCGTTGCCCACGACCGGATTGCGGCGGCGGGGTTCGGGGGGTACGCCCGTCCCTTCGCCGGCCACGCGATCGGCCTCGAGACCGTCGAGGAGCCCTATCTCCTCCCGGGCGTCGCGACGCCGCTTCGACCCGGCATGGCTCTCTGCGTCGAGCCGGGAATCTACGTCCCCGAACTGGGGGGCGTCTGCGTGGAGCAGGAGATTCTGGTGACGGAGGGGAGACCCGAGGTCATCACCCATGCCCCCACCCGTCTCTGGTAGGGGGCGGGACGGCCCATGGACGCCCCCCCGGACCTCATCCAGGACGTCCTCCCCGGGACGGTCGCCGTGGCCGTCCGGATCCGGGAAGGACACCGCTCGATCCCCATCCTGGGGGAGGAGCGGATGGGAAGCGGGGCCGTGGTGGATGGCCGCGGCTATATCCTCACCGTCAATTACCTGGTGTTGGGCGCGGAGGAGATCACCGTGGGCCTCACGGACGGTCGGACGGTCGAGGCGGGCGTGGCTGCCCAGGACTACGACAGCGGTCTGGCCCTCCTGCGGGTGGAGGAGGCGGGCCTCCTGGCCCTTCGGATGGGCTCGTCCCTGGATCTCACGCTCGGGGACCCGGTCTTTGCGGTGGGGAGCACCGGCCAGGCTGAGCGGCGGGGGAGCGGGGGGTTGGTCACCTACCTGGGGGAGTTCGACGCGGAGTGGGAGTACATGCTGGATCGCGCCATCGTCTCCACCGCGGAGAACCCCGGGTACGGCGGCGGGCCCCTCTTCGACAGCCGGGGCCTGATGGTGGGAAGCGTCTCGCTGACCCTGGAGGGGGTCGGCCAGGCCAGCCTGGCCATCCCCGTGGAGGCCTACCGGCTGCACCGGCTCGAGCTGCTGGAGCACGGGGGGATCGTCAGCCGGCCGCACCGCGCCTGGCTGGGATGCTACGTGCGGGGCGACGAGGGGGAGGTGCTCATCTCCGGCCTGGTCCCCGGCGGACCCGCGGAGGTCGGCGGCCTGAAACCGGGGGACCGGATCCGGGAGGTCGGGTTCTGCAGTGTGAGCGGCCGCCGCGACCTCTACGAGGAGCTGTGGAAGTACCGCGCGGGGGAGCAGGTGACCCTCACGATCCGTCGCGAAGAGGAGCGCCTGAAGGTAAGCCTCCGGAGCGGGGAGCGGGAGGTGTTTTTCCGGTGAGGAGGGGTCCGTGGCATGGGACGGCGTGCTCCGCATCCCAAGACGGGGTGGGGGACGCCGGGATAGGGGTGGAGAGCGATCGGGGCTTCACCTGCTAGCTCCGGAGGACGGGGCGGGCGGCACCTGGTCGGCCTCATCGCGGATACCCACGGCCGGTTGGACCCGGCTGTCTTCCGCCTCTTCGCCGGCGTCGGCCTGATCCTGCATGCGGGGGACATCGGGGACGAGGGGGTGCTGGCGGCGCTGGCGCTTGTGGCGCCGGTCCGGGCGGTCATGGGGAACGCCGACCGGGGAGTCCTGGACGAAAGGCATCCCTGGCACCGGGTGGAGCGGGTGGGGACGGCCCGCCTCTTGTTGCTCCACCAGATCGGCCGGCCGGAGGCCCCGGACCCGGCCGTCCGCGACCTGCTGAGGCGGGTCCGCCCCCACGCGGTCTGCTTCGGCCACACGCATCGTCCCTACCGGGCGGTGCACGACGGGATCCTGTTCCTGAACCCCGGGGGGGCCGGGCCCCGGCGCTTCGGCCTGCCCCGCTCCGTGGCCCGTCTCACCGTCACCGGGGAGAAGCTGGCCACCGAGATTTTCCCCCTGCCCGAGGTGGGGGGCTGACCCCCATCGAGGAGAGCGCGGATGCCGACAGCGCTGGACTTCCTGAGCATTGGGGCCCATCCCGACGACGCCGAGATCGGGACCGGGGCATTCCTCCTGAAGATGAAGAAGCGGGGCCATCGGACCGGAATCCTCTGCCTGACGGAGGGGGACATGGGGAGCGGGACCCCCGACCAGCGGCGGAAGGAGGCGGCGGAGGCCGCGGCCGGCCTCAAGGTGGACGCCTTCGAGATCCTGAACCTGGGGGACACGCGCCTCGAGGACTCCTTCGACAATCGCGTGGCCGTGGCCTCCCTGATCCGGAAGTACCGGCCGGCGGTGGTCCTCGCCCCCTACTACGGCCTGGAGCCGGGCCGGGGCCGCGGCCACGCCGACCACATCACGGGCGGTCACCTGGCGAGCCACGCCGCGAACTTCGCCCACCTGGAGAAGTTCCCGGCCCAGGGGAAGCCCCACGTCGTCAAGAAGGTCTTCTACTACTTCCTGGCCCCCTACTTCCGCCCCACCTTCATCGTCCCGGTGGACGAGGAGTTCCCCGAGGCGATCGAGGCGATGCGCGCGCACGCCTCCCAATTCAACCGGACCGACCGCCCTCCCTTCTTCCCGAGTCGCCTCGAGGCTACCGCCGGGTACTACGGGGCGCTCATCGGCGCGAAGTATGGCCAGGCCTTCTACGTCCAGGACGCGCTGCGCCTGGAGGACCCGCTCCCCCTCTTCGCGTGAAGGAGACCGGATGGATCTCGGCCTGAAGGGGAAGGTGGCACTGGTGACGGGGGCGAGCCAGGGGATCGGCCTGGCCATCGCCCGCGCGTTGGCCCTGGAGGGGACACGCCTCAGCATCTGCGCCCGGACCGCGACCACCCTGGAGGAGGCGGCCGGGCGGATCCGGGCGGAGACGGGCGCCGAGGTGTTGGCCGTGGTGGCCGACTTGGCCCAGGGTGACGGGGTCCGGACGGTGGCAGCCCGGACGGTGGCGACCTTCGGGCGCGTGGACATTCTGGTCAACAACGCCGGCAGCACGCAGCGGGGGGACTTCCTCACCGTTCCGGACGAGCAGTACTGGGCCGACTGGAACGGGAAGCTCTTCGCCACCATCCGCCTGAGCCGGGAGGTCTTCTCCCACATGCAACGACAGCGGTGGGGGCGGATTATCAATATCGTCGGCGTCGCCGCCCGCAACCCCGTGCCGACCTTCATGACGGGCGGGACGGGCAACGCTGCGATCGTGAACTTCACCAAGGCCCTGGCGGACCTGGGCGCGCCGCACAACATCCTGGTCACGGCCGTGCACCCCAGCACCACCCGCACCTCCCGCTGGGAAAAGCGGGTCGCAGCGCGGGCGGCTGCCGAGGGGAAGAGCCTGGAGGTGGCCATCCGGGAAGAAGGCGCCCGGATGCCGCTCGGGCGGATCGCCGAACCGGAGGAGGTGGCGGCCATGGTCACCTTCCTGGCCTCGGAGCGGGCCTCCTACGTGACCGGGACGACCATCGCGGTGGACGGTGGGGCCACCCGCGGCGTCACCTATTAGCGCGCGGGGCCCCGGGGGGCGATGACCCGGAACGCGAGCAGGGGCCTGAAGCTCACCGCCATCACGGCAGCCCACGGGGCGACCGACGGGGGGGCAGTCTTCTTCCTCCCCCTGCTCCCCCTGGTGATGGGGGAGCTGGGCCTGGGCGCCCTGCAGGCCGGTGTCCTGGTCGCCGTCTACAATCTCACCTCTTCGGTCCTCCAGCTCCCCCTCGCCCTCCTCTCCGACCTGAGCGGGAAGAACCGGATCTTCTTCGCGGCCGGGCTGGGGCTCTCGGCGGCCGCCTTCGTCGCCTTCGGCCAGGCCCAAGGGTACCTCAGCATCCTCGTCCTGATGGTGCTGGCCGGGGTGGGGGCGAGCACCCACCACCCCCAGGCGGTGGCGATCCTGGCAGAAGAGTTTGCCGACCAGCGGGGCTTCGCGATCGGCTGCCACGGGGTGGGGGGGAGCCTCGGGATGAGCCTCTACCCCCTCGTGACCGGGGTCGCGGCCCTCTACATGGGCTGGCGCCAGGCGATCCAGCTCGTGGCGCTCCCGGGCCTCCTGGTCGCGGTTGCGGTGTTCGTGGTCCTCCCCGAGCGGGCGCCGCGGCCGTGGAGCCTCCGGGAACTGGCCGGGAACTTCCGGGTCGGGATTCTCCAGAATCGGCCGCTGCTCCTCCTCCTCCTGACCTCCACCTTCCGGATCATGGGGCAGAAGGGGATCGTGGTCTTCATCCCGCTCTTCGCCGCCCAGGTCCTGGGTCTGGGGTCCGGGGCAACGGGGCTTCTGGTCTCCGTCTTCTACGGCCTGGGAGTTCTCTCCCAGCCGGTGGCCGGGCGCCTCTCGGACCGGCACGGGCGGACCCTCATTCTCTCCCTCCTCCTCGCCGCGGGTGGGCTCCTCACGCTGGTCATGACCCGGGTGGCCTCGCCGGCGGGAGCCTTCCTGGTCAGCGGCCTCCTGGGGTTCGTTCTGCTGGCGGTGCGCCCGGTCATCCACGCCGAGGCGACGGAACTGAGCCGCCAGGGTCTCCAGAGCACCACCATGGGGGTGATCTTCGGGGTGAACGAGGGGATCGCCTCCCTCTCGGCGGTCCTGGGCGGCTGGGTCGCCGAGGCGTTCGGCCTCAAGGCCTGCTTTACCTTCTTCGCGCTGGTCCTGCTGGGGGGGGCGTGCCTGGCGATGCTCCTCGAGCGGGTCGCCCCCCTCCGGCTCCCCCGGCCCGCCGGAGGGGCGCCGCGTCGGTAGCAGGTCTGCCGGGCGTCCCGGGCGCCGCCGCGGGAATCCTGGCCGGGCAAAGAATCTGCTTGACAGCTTCCCCCCGGCTGCTCTACTTTCTCGGCTGTTTTGGTCGCAACTTCGACAGGAGCAGAGGAAGGGTACGGCGAGACCGCAAGAGCCGGGCACCTTGACGCTCTTGCGGTTTTTTTTGTGGGTCGAACCGGTCCGCACAGGGGCCGGGCCAGCTCGGGGCCACAGGACCCCGACAGTTCCAGACAGGAAGGGGGGGAGAGCGCAGTGCGCAGCACGGGAACCGTGAAGTGGTTCAACGACGCGAAGGGCTACGGCTTCATCTCGCGCAGTGATGGGCCGGATGTCTTCGTCCACTACTCGGCGATCCAGGGCGAGGGCTTCAAGACGCTGAGCGAAGGCCAGCAGGTGGAGTTCGACGTCGTGGACGGGCCGAAGGGCAAGCAGGCCGCCAACGTCGCCAAGACCGCCTGATTGCGGAAGGACCACGCGCACACCCCGGCGGGGGGAGCCCCGCCGGGGTGTGCTTTTTCTGCCGCCAGCTCCCGCTCGCCTTGACCCCTCTCCGACGTTTCCCGTAGAGTAGGGCGGCACGGGCGCCGGCGCGGGGCCCGCGGGAGGGATGATGAGCGAGGGGAGCGCAGCGGGTGGGACCCGCTATGTCATCGGGGACGTGCACGGGTGTCTCATCCCGCTGCAGCGCCTCCTGGACAAGATCGGGCCCGGCTCCGCGGACGAGCTGGTCTTCATCGGCGATTACATCGACCGGGGGCCCCAGTCTCGGGAGGTGGTGGAGCTGGTGCGGGAGCTGCCGGGGCGGACCACCTTCCTGATCGGGAACCACGAGAAGATGCTGCTGGACTACCTGGAAGGAAAGCAGGAGGCCCTCTATCTCCTCAACGGGGGGGAGGAGACCCTCCGGTCCTATGGGGAGTCGCCCGTCATTCCGGAAGCCCATCTCACCTTCTTCAAGAACCTCCGCCCCTACTACGACACACCGGACTTCCTCTTCGTGCATGCGGGGATCCGGCCGCTGGTCCCCCTGGACCGGCAGACCCTGGAGGACCTGGTCTGGATCCGGCACGAGTTCTTCCACTTCATTGGCCGCTTTGAGAAGCCGGTCGTCTTCGGCCATACCCCGATGCGGGAGGTCCTGATGCGGGAGGACCGGATCGGGATCGACACCGGCTGCGTGTACGGGGGCAAGCTGACTTGCCTGAAGCTGCCGGACCGGGAGCTCATCCAGGTTCGGGGGCTCGGCCGGGGCTTCTTCTAGGCATGACCAGGATGCGGGGGCGCCCGGGGCGCGCGTACGTCGTCCGCTGGGGAAGCCAGACCCTGGCGGTCCGCACCCTGGCGGACGGCCGCGTCCTCGTCCAGCCGGTCCTTCCCCGGAGCGTCGTGGCCCCGGCCCGCCCGACCCGGGAGCGGCAAGACCGCCTTCCCTGCCAGGGATGTCGAGAACTGTTCCCGGCGCTCGACATGTGGATTGACGCTGAGGATCCCCGGCGCGGATTCTGCGATCGGTGCTACTACGCCCGCCGCCGCTGGGAGCGGGGCAGGGATGGGGATTGAGGGTGGCCTCGCCTTGCCGGCCCTGACGGCTCCCCCCCTCCGGCGACGGCCTGGAGCGGGCGTGATCATCCCTGCTCGCTGAAACCCACCGGCTCCCCTCCACGGCTCCCCGAGATTTTCCTTGACACCGGGGGGTGGGAGAGATTACTTGTAAGATACAACTAATCTCTGAGGGGGCTATGGACGAGGTCACGGCCGCGGCCGAACGGATGCACCGGATCACGAAGGAGCTGTCGCGGCGCTACCAGTTCCGCGACCGGAACGCCATCTGCTGCCACGGGCTCTCCGTGACCCAGTGCTACGCCCTGGATGCCCTGACGGACGGCGGCGAGCTGACTGTCACGGCCCTGGCCCGGCACCTCTTCCTGGCGGTCAGCACCGTGACGCGCATCCTGGAGCCCCTGGAGCGGAAGGGCCTAGCCCGCCGGCGGCGGGGCACGGGGGACCGCCGGGAGGTTCGGATCGCGATCACGCCCCGGGGCAGGAGCCTCCTCGGTCGGATCCGGGCGGAGTTGGTGGAGACCCAGCGCGCGCTCCTTTCCCCTCTGGCCCGGGTGGAGCGGGAGGCGGTGCTGAAGACGCTGGAGGGCCTCGTCGAGGCCGTGACGCGGTGGCAGGACGGGTGTGGGCCCGAGGGGTGTGGCCCGGTCTCCGGGGGGCCCGGAGCGACTCGCCGGGCGGGAGGATCAGGATGAGGACTGAGGAGGAGATCAAGGCGGCAGTCCGGGCGCGCTACACGCAGGCGGTCCAGGAGGGGAGCGGATGCTGTGGTTCGTCCCCCTCGGTGACGTTCCAGGCGGCGGGGTACGGGGTGGACGAGCTGAAGGACCTGCCGCCGCAGGCCGTCCTGAGCGCCTTCGGCTGCGGCAACCCCCTGGCCTTCGCCGGCGTCGAGCCGGGGCAGACGGTCCTGGACATCGGCTCCGGGGCGGGGATCGACTGCCTGTTGGCGGCGGAGCGCGTGGGGCCTGCGGGGCGCGTCATCGGAGTGGACATGACCCCCGAGATGCTCCGGCGGGCCGAAGCGAACGCCGCCGCGGCGGGACAGACCAACGTGGAGTTCCGCCTGGGGGAGGCGGAGCGCCTGCCCGTGACGGATGCCTCGGTGGACTGGATTATCAGCAACTGCGTGATCAACCTCTCGCCCGACAAGCCCGCCGTCTTTCGGGAGATCCACCGGGTCCTGCGGCCTGGAGGCCGGCTCCTGATCTCAGACGTGGTCGCGGAGGGCTTGCCGGAGCCGGTGCGGGCGGATCTCACGGCCTGGTCGAGCTGCCTCGCGGGCGCGATCAGCGAGGGGCAGTACGTGGCCGGGCTCGCGGCGGCGGGCTTCGCGGACGTGCGGGTCGTCTCCCGCCTCCCCTACGAGGCCGGACAGGTCGCGGCCCTGGCGGGGGCGCCGGAGGGGGCGTGCGGATGCGGGGCGGCCTCCGGGGTTCGGGCGGAGGATCTCGCCGGCAAGGTCTGGAGTGCGAGCTTCTCCGCGCGCAAACCGGGCGGGGCGGACGGGCCCACGGTCCGGGCGGCCGGGGCGGGGGATCTGCCGGCCATTCTCGCCCTGCTCGAGGAGGCGCGCCTCCCGACGGCCGGCGTGGCGGAGCACCTCGGGGACTTCCTGGTGGCGGAGGAGGCCGGGACCGTGGTGGGGGGGGTGGGGATGGAGCGGGCCGGCGAGGTCGCCCTCTTCCGCTCGCTGGTCGTCCGGCCGGACGCGCGGCACCGGGGGATCGGCGAGCGCCTCTTCCGCGCGCTGGAGGCAGTTGCCCGGGCCAGGGGTGTCAAGCGGGCCTATCTCCTCACGGAGACGATCGAGGCCCGCTGCCGAGCCTGGGAGTTCACCCGGGTGCCGCGCGAGACGGTGCCCGCCGCCCTCCGCTCGTCGCCGGAGCTCACGGGGTGCTGCCCCGCCTCTGCGGCCCTGATGGCGAAGGACCTGTAAGGTGCGGCTGACCCGCCGCCATCTTCTGGCCCTCGGCGGCCTCGCCGCTTCGGCGCTCTTCTTCCCCCAGTGCCGCGCGGTCCTGCGGCAGTTTCTCTTCTCCCCCGGCGGGGAGGTGGTCCCGCCACGCCCGGTACCGCCTGCCGCCGTCGGCGCGAAACGGCGCGTGGCGATCGTCCGCGCCGACGGCGTGGCGGCGGGCGTTCGGGAGGCCGTCGCCCTGGTGGACGGCCTGGCCGCCCTGGATTGCCGGGGGCGACAGGTTCTCGTGAAGCCGAACGTCGTGTCCGGCAGGCCGCCGCCCGCAACGACCGATCCCCGCGTGGTGGCGGCGCTCCTCGCCCTGCTGAGGGAGACCGGCGCCTCGCGCCTCAGCATGGGAGACATGTCCGCGGTCGTGAGCCTCCCGACCCGTCCGAACCTGGAGGCCACCGGGATGGCGGCCGTCGCGGCGGCCGCCGGGGCCGATCTTCTGGCCCTCGAGGAGGGCGACTGGGTCGAGGTCCGGCCGCCTCGGGCCCGCCACGCCACGGCCTTTCACGTCGCGCGGGCGGTCTACGAGGCGGAGCGGCTCGTCAGCGTCCCGGTCCTGAAGGCGCACCGCTCGGCCTCCTACAGCTTCGCCCTGAAGAACACGGTCGGGGTCGTCCACGCGCGGAACAAGCCCTGGGCCTACGGGGGCTCGGCCTGGGAGGAGGTGGTCGCCGAGCTGAACCTGGCGGTCCACCCCCGCCTGTACGTGGCCGACGCCCTCACGGTCATGGCGAGCGGCGGCCCCTGGTCCGGCGACGTGGTGCGCCCCGGGTGCATCCTGGCCGGCACCGACCCGGTGGCGTTGGACGCGGTGGGTCTCGGGATCCTCAAGCACTACGGGAAGGCCGATCACGTGGTGGGAAAGGGGGTCTGGGACCAGGGCCAGATCCGACGGGCGATCGCGCTCGGCCTCGGGGTGCAGAGCGGTGTCGAGGTGGAGATCGTGGCGCGGGATCTCACGGCGGGCGATCCCGCCTTCGCGCCGCTCCTCGACCGCGTCCGCGCGGAGGTCGGAGCCGCGTAGCGGTGGGGCGCAGGCACCCCGCCTGGGGCATGGTGTCCTCACCCCGGAGCCGGACGCTGTCCCCTAACCTGTTGAATTGTCGCTCCCACTCACTGGCATTGCCGATGCAAATTGGGAAGACGGTGACCTTGGCACTGATGGAGAGGAGGAAATGGCCATGTGGGGACCGGGGTGGTGGGGGCCGCCGATGGGAGGGTTCTGGTGGATCTTCCCCCTGATTGGCTTGTCGATCGCCCTCGTGTTCGTCATCGCGCTGGTCCGCGCGATGGGCGGAGGGCGGCCGTTCATGTGCATGGGCGGCCATAGAAGCGCGGGGGGCGGCGAGGTGGCCCAGTTAGCGCAAGAGGTTCGTGACCTGCGCGAAGAGATCAAACAACTCAAGGACAGCCGGTGAGCACGCCGATGAACCGGGACTGACGCTGGCCGATCCTCCTCTCTCTGGCAGCCGGGCTCACCGCTGGCTTGGCCCTCCGGGGCGGTCTCCGGACAATCGACGACTGGTTCCGGTGAGTCGCCGGAGCCCTACCGGAAGCGTCGGTCTTCTGAAGCCGTTGGAGCTTCCCGCCGAATAGGGCGTGGGGGGTCCTCCCCCGATATCATTCCTGGACTCGGCGCGAGAGAGTCATGCCTCGAGCCGCGGCGAGGCGGGGGCCGGTGCGCCGCGCGTGGGCGACGTGTTCGGGAGCAGGAGACTCGCGGCGAGGCCGAGGAAACAGGTGACCAGGCCGACGGCGAAGGCGGCGGAGAGGGCCGCGGCCAGGGTGCCCCGCAGCCCCGCGAACGCCTGGAGCGCGAGGGTGGGTTCGAGGCGGAGGAGCGCGCCGCCGGCGCCGGTTCCCAGGCGACGCGTCAGCATCGCCCCCATGAGCGCCACTCCCACGGTGGCACCGATGCTGCGGAAGAAAAAGGGAGCGGTGGTGGCGATGCCCAGGTCCTCCCGCCGCACCGCGTTCTGGACCGCCACGACGGTCGTCACGGTGACGAACCCCATGCCCAGGCCCAGGACGAACACGGTCCCGATGATCCCCCAGAGGGTGGATCCCTCCGTCAGGGCCGCGATGCGCAGGTACGCCCCGGCCATCAGGGTCATCCCCGTCAGGCCCAGCGCCCGGTAGCCCGTCCGGTTGACGACCCGTCCCCCGAGCGTGCTGCCCGAGGACCATCCGAGGCTCATGGGGGTCAGGACCGAGCCGGCGGCGGTGGCGCTCCCGCCCAGCACCCCCTGGACGAACAGGGGGAGGAAGGAGATGGCGCCGAACATCCCCACCCCCGAGAAGATGCCAACGAGGATGGAGGCACTGAAGGCCCGGCTCTCGAAGAGGCGGAGGGGCAGGACCGGCTCCGGAGCGCGGCGCTCGAGGTGGAGCAGGATCCCGCTCAGCAGGCCGAAGAGGGCGAGGGGGAATAGCGTCCCGGGGGCGGCAAGGGTCCCCGTTTCTCCGAGGCGGAGCGCGGCCAGCAGGAGGGCCAGGATGGCACCCGTGAGGGCGAAGGCTCCGGGGAGATCCAGCGGGCGCCGGCTCCCGCGGGCGAGCGCCCCTGTCATGCCATGCTGGATCATGACGGCGGCGAAGGCCCCGAGGGGGACGTTCACCAGGAAGGTCCAGCGCCAGCCGAGCGTATCCACGATGAGCCCCCCGAGGAGCGGGCCCACGATGCTGCTCAGGCCCCAGACGGAGGCGAGGTAGCCCTGCATCCGTCCCCGCTCCGCGGGGGAGAAGAGGTCCCCGAAGATGGCCTGCGACAGCGCGAAGATGCCGCCGGCCCCGAGCCCCTGGATGGCCCGGGCCGCGATCAGCTGCGACATCGAGGCCGCCCCCCCGCAGAGGGCGGAGCCGGCGGTGAAGATCCCGATGGCGGCCAGGAAGAGGCGCCGCCGACCGTGGAGGTCCGAGAGCTTCCCGAAGAGGGGCATGGAGGTTGTGGCGGCCAGCATGTAGATGGAGAAGACCCAGGCATAGAGGGGGAGGCCGCCCAGGCTGGCCGCGACGGTGGGCATGGCGGTCCCCACGATGGTGGCGTCCAGGGCGGCGAGGAGCATCCCCAGGCACACGGCCAGGACCACGAGCCCCTTCCGGACTTCCATCCAATCCTCCGCGTGCGCGTGGGGCTTCGGGCCTGCCCGTTGCCGCCGGGGGGGTCCGCCGCCCGCCGAGTATAACGGCCCTTGCCGGGGGCAGCCAGGCAAATCCCCCCGGCGCCTTGACACCCGCTCCGCGGATGGAGTATCACCGGGCGAGGGAGGAGGGGGCGTCGTGCTCCAGGAGAATCGGATCGCGCTCAAGGAGTGGGCGGTGGTGGTGAACGCCTTGCGGGAGGGGAGGCAGATCGTCCTTCTGCGCAAGGGGGGGATTGCGGAGGAGGGGGGAGAGTTCCGGGTGGATCACCCCGAGTTCGTCTTCTACCCGACCTACGTCCACCAGCAGCGCGAGCACGTCCGGCCGGAGTTTCACGCGGACTTCGCTGCCGCGGCTCCGCCGCCCTGGACCGTCGAGCGGATTGTCCTGGACACCTACGCGATGGTCGGCGAGGTGCTGGAAGCGACCGACCTCGCCCGCCTCCACAAGCTCGCCGAGCACCACCTCTGGACGCCCGCCTACGTGGACATGCGTTTCCACTACCGGCCCGGCACGCCGCTCTACTTGATGCTCCTGCGGGTCCACCGGCTCCCTCGGGCGACGGAGGTGGTGGAGACCCCAGAATACCGGGGGTGTAAATCGTGGGTCACCCTGGAGGCTCCGGTCGCCACCGGCGGCGCCGTTCCGGTCCTGTCCGACGCCGCCTTCGCGGGGCGGGTGGCCGCGGTCAAGGCCATCCTCAAGGCGGACTGACCCTCCTCCCTCCCCTCGTCGAGGCGTACCTGCAGGGCCTGCCGGCGGGCCCCGATCCCCTGTTCGGGGAGCTGGAGGCGTCCGCGGCGGAGCGCGGGTTTCCCATCGTGGGGCCCCTGGTCGGCCGCTTGCTCGAGCTGTGCGCGCAGCTCGTCCGGGCGCGCCGGATCCTGGAGGTGGGCTCGGGGTTCGGCTACTCGGCGCTCTGGCTGGCGCGGGGAATGGAACGGGACGGCACCCTGCTCTGCGTGGACGGCTCGGCGGAGAACGCGGCGATTGCGGCCGAGGTCTTCCGGCGGGCGGAGATCGCGGACCGGGTCCGCTTCGAAGTGGGCGATGCCCTGGCGCTTCTCGACCGGACGCCGGGCCCCTTCGACCTCATCTTCAATGATATAGACAAGGAGCAGTACCCGCCCGCCTTCCCCAAGCTCCTGCCCCGGCTTCGGCCGGGCGGCCTGCTCATCACCGACAACCTCCTGTGGTCCGGGCGAGTGGCCACGGAGGAGCCGCCCGCCCCCAGCACCCGGGCCGTGCAGGAGTACACGCGCCTGCTCTACGCTTCGCCCGAGCTCCTCACCGTCATCCTCCCCCTCCGGGACGGCGTGGGGCTGAGTCTCCGCCGCTGAGGAGTCGCGTGGCCCCGCTCACCCTCCCGCTGTTTCCCCTCCCCGAGACGGTTTTGTTCCCCCATACGCTCCTGCCGCTCCACGTCTTCGAGCCGCGCTACCGGGCCATGCTGGCCGACTGTCTGGCGGGGGAGAAGCGGATGGTGGTGGTGAGGCTCCTGCCGGGGTGGGAGCGGGAATACTCCGGGCGGCCGCCGATCCACACCGTGGCCGGGGCGGGGCAGGTGGTGGAGGCGGAGCGGCTGCCGGACGGGAGGTCCAATATCCTCCTGGAGGGGTTCGCCCGGGTCCTCATCGAGGAGGAGCTCCCCGCTCCCGGCGCCTATCGGCTGGTCCGTTGCCGCGTGCTGGAGGACCGGCTCCCCGACGCCGGGTCCGCCCCAATCCAGCGGGGCCTCGAGGCCCTCACGGCTTCGTACCTGCGTCTGCTGAGGGAGGTCGGGCGGGGCGAGCGGGCGCTCAGCCGGTTGGCGACGGAGGCGCCCAGCCCCGCGGCGCTGATTGACCGGGTGGCCTCCGTGGTCGTCGTGGGGGCCGCCCAGCGTCAGCGGATCCTGGAGACCCTGGACCTGGGGGACCGCCTGGGCCTGGTGACGGCGGCGGTCTCGGAGGCGCTGCTGGCGCGTTACGGCGGGGGCGACTGCGCCGCGGAGGGCGGCCGCTGGAACTGACGCTGCTCAGGGAACCAGCCGGACGCCGGGGCCCGGCGGGATCTTGAGCGCCCGGAGGAACCGCCGGATCAGCCGCTCCTCCAGCCGGGCCACTGCCTTCGCCCCCCGGTCCTTGAGGCGGATCCGCCCTCCCGCCATCATGCCGTGTCCCCCGGCCGCCCCCGTCCGCCCAACCGCCCTCCGGATGAACGCCCCGGCGTTGACGTCCCCCTCCGAGGTCCTGAGCGACAGGAAGAGGCTCTCCCCGTAGGTCCCGAGGCAGATGGCCCACCGCGCGTCCTCCAGCCGGAGGAGGAGGTCGGCCATCTCCGCCACCATGTCGGGGTACTCCAGCTCTCCCAGACGGGAGACGACCACGCCGTCGTGGATCGTGGCGCGCTTCAGGACCCGGCCCAGGGCCCGGAAGTACTCGGGGGGGACCCGCGAGTACTCGATCCGAGAGAGCAAACGGCGGTTCGTGAACGGGTAGAGGTACCGTGCCGCCTCCACGTCGGCCCGGGAGGCCTCGCGGCCGAGGTCCTGCGTCTCCGAGCGGATGGCGTAGAAGAGGGCGGTGGCCAGCCGGGCCTCGGAGCTGATCCCCGCGGCCTGCAGGTACTCGGTGAGAATGGTTGAGGTGGCCCCGTAGCCGCGCCGGATGTCGCGGAACGGCACCTGCCGCGTCTGGCGGCGCAGGGGGTGATGGTCGATGACGATGCCGGGGAGCCGGTCGGGGGGGAGGGAGTTGTTTCCGGTGCGGGGCTGGGTGTCCACCAGGGCGACCAGGTCGAACTCCTCGAAGGAAAGGGCTTCCACCGGCTGCGCTTTGATGGGGAGGTAGCGCAGCAGGGCGCGGTTCTCGGCGCGTCCCACGATTCCCCCAAAGGCGAGGACGCCCTCGGCCCCGCACAGCTCCGCCAGCAGGAAGTGGAGGGCCGCAGCGCTGGCCAGGGAGTCGGGATCGGGGTTGTCGTGGGTGAGGATGAGCATCCGGGGGTGCTGGGGGAGCAGCTCCCGGAGGCGGGTGAGCTTCTGTTCGCTGAGGATCGTCATGGTGGGGCTGGCACCGGCCGGGGTCGCCGGGGGCTACTTCCGGGGCAGAATCAGGCCCTCATAGAGGAACGCCCCCAGCAGGCCTCCCAGGGCGGGGCCGCTCCAGTAGACGAGGTGGTTGTCCCAGAAGCCGGCCGCCAGGGCCGGGCCGAAGGCCCGGGCCGGGTTCATGGCGGCCCCCGTCAGGGGCCCGCCGGCCAGGATGTCGAAGGCGACCGTGAGCCCGATGCAGAAGCCGCCGATCTGCTGGGGCCCCCGCGGATCCACCGCGACCGCAAAGATGGTGAAGAGGAGGAGGAACGTCAGGATCGCCTCGATGACGATCCCCTGGCCGAAGGTGACACCGGGGCCGAGGGTGGGGGTCCCCAGCGTACTCCGGGCCACCGCCTCGGCGGGATAGAGTCCCTTCAGGAGGACCCCGGCCACCGTGGCCCCCAGGAGCTGGGCGACGATGTAGCCTCCCGCCTTGCCGGGGGCGATCCGCTTCGTGGCCAGCATGGCGGCCGTGACGACGGGGTTCAGGTGCCCGCCGGAGGTGGGGCCGGTGATGGTGACCGCGACGCCGAGGGCAAGGCCGTGGGCGACGGCGATGCCGAGCAGCGCGACGCCGCCACGCGTGTGGGCGTCCAGGATGATGGCGCCGGCACCCACGAAGACGAGCGTGAAGGTCCCGACCAGCTCCGCGACGAACGCGCTCATGAGCTGTGCCTCCTTGGATGGCGCAGTGGGGGCGGGGGCGCCCGAGGCCGCGGGCCGCGGGGCAACAGGCCGATAATGGGGGGGCGCACCTGGAGGTGTCAAGGGCCGACTCCTTGCTCCCGCACGGCCGGCGTGCCGCCGGCGCCCGCCTGGACGGGGTGGCCGCTGCGGGTGGGATTTGCCTTGACACGCCCGGGGGCCTCGACTACCTTGGGGCCGCAGTTCTCACCGTGGGACCCCCCAGGACAGGACGATTCCCGTGAGCGCGTGCCCCTCAAAGGACTGAGATACCTTTGAGGGGTTTTTTGCGTCTGGCGGACCGGGAAGGGGAGAGGGAGGAGAGCGCATGGCACGGAGACTGTACGTGGGGAACCTGTCCTACCAGGCAACGGAGGCCGATCTGCGCGATCTGTTCGCCCAGGCGGGCTCAGTCGCCTCGGTGAAGATCATCACCGACGCCTACACCGGCCAGTCGCGGGGCTTCGGCTTCGTGGAGATGGCCACGGACGAGGAGGCGCAGAAGGCCATCTCCCTGTTCAACGGGCATGCCCTGAAGAGCCGCCAGCTCGTCGTCAACGAGGCCCGGCCTCCCGAGCGGGACCGCGGGGTCGGGCCGCCCGGCCGAGGCCCCGAGCGGGGCGGCCGGTTCTGAGGTCTCCGGCCCCTTCTTCCCCCGCTTCCGCGTTGCCCAACCGACCGCGCCCCTCCCCTGCCCGCCCTGTCGTCACGGGAAGGTCAGGCCGGCGAAGGTCACTGTTCCCTGCGGGTCCGGCCACTGGCTGTAGCGGAGGAGTGTGCCCTTCGCCCCCTCCAGGACTTTCAGCAGGATGTAGATGGGGGAGAGGCCGCAGATCCGCCGACGGTCCCGCTCCTGCTGGACGAAGCAGAAGAATCCCTCCGCATCTCCGGCCGTGACCGCTTGCAGCATCGCCGCGTCGTCCTGGGCTGCCCGCCGGAGGTGCGCGGCCGTGAGGGGCTTCGGGTCCCCGAAGCGGGGCCCGAGGTGGGCCAGGTCCACCCCTCCCACCAGACACATCCGCCCTTTCGCCGTTCCGATGGTCTCCTGCAGGGCCGTCACGAAGCGGCGAACCACCGGGTCATCCGCCGGGGACATCCCCGTCAGGACGAAGTCCGAGAGGGTCCCGCACAGAATCGGGACCAGACGGATCGGTCGCCTTCCCGCGTACAGGTACTGGAGGAAGACCGCCTGGAAGTCGATGGAGTGCTCCGCTCGGTGGACGAAGTCATCCAGCACGATGCCGTCCCCCCCGGTGCGCGCGACCAGCCGGTCGACGAACCCCCGGTCGGTCTCGAGGGGCCCGAAGGGCGTGGCGAAGTCCTTCCGGCCGGGAGAGAAGCGGCCTCCGAGGGGCGAGTGGGCCGTCCCCAGCACGATGAAGGTGTCCGCCTCCGCGGCCTCCACGACCGCCCGGTAGGCCCAGGCGTATGTGGGGCCCCCCCGGGCGAAGTCGATGTGGGGGGCGAGCACCGCCTGCAGCCTCGTCCCGCGCGGGGGCCCCGGCACCCCCGGGCCCTCGGGGCTCGTGAAGAAGCTGTCGAGGGTCGCCCGGAGGCGGGCCGGGTCGGCGTCGTAGGCGCGGCCGGCGTGAAAGGCGGGGCGCACGGGGGCGGCGCTGAACTCCCGCTCCGCGGCCTCGCGGGCGGCGGCCGCGCGCGGGGTATCCAGGAGCAGGTGCTCGTCCAGGAGCGCGAGGAGCTCCTCCACCTGCTCCCGGAAGAGGAAATCCCCGTGCCGCCGGACCCAAGCGGCCTGGATGTCCAGGATGCTGTGGGTCCCGTCCAGATGCTGGAGGATCTCGACGGCCGCCAGGGGGAGGAAGAGGACCCGGTCGGTGAGGCCCTGCGGGTCCCGCAGGCACAGGGCCGGGGTCCCGTCCACCTCGGTGGGGAAGGCGTCGATCGGGCGGAGCCGCGGTCTCTCCATGGGCACTCCGGTGGACCGGTTGCATTCTACGCGCTTGGTCCGGTAGGTTCAACCCGGGCGCGCCCTGCGCGCGCGAGGAGGGGGCCGTGGAGCCATCGCGCACGTTTGACGAGATCCGCCTGGGAGACCGCGCCACCCTCGTCCGGACCTGGACGGAACAGGAGACGGCCCGCTGCGCCCGCCTGATCGGGGACGCCAATCCCCTCCACCTGGACGAGGCCTACTGCCGGACGACCCACTTCGGCCGGCGGATCGTCCACGGGGTCCTGACCGCGAGCATGATTCCGACGCTCGCCGGCACCTGCCTGCCCGGTCCTGGGACCATCGGGGCCGGGTTCAGCATCGAGTACGTCGCCCCCGTCTTCTTCGCCGATACGGTGACGCTGACGGGGACCGTGGTCGCCAAGGACCCGGGGCGCCACTGGATCACCCTGGACGTGGTCGGGGTGAATCAACGGGGGGATGTGGTCCTGCGGGGTGGGGCCACGGTGGTGCCGCCGCGCCGCCCCGCGCCGCCCGCGCCCTTGCCACCCGCGCCGCCGGAGGCGGGATGATCCGCCGCGCGCTGAATTCGTACTGGCTCTGCATCGGCCAGCCCGAGCATGCCCGTCTCGCCGGCGCGATGGCCGAGGCCTGGGGACGGACCCCCTTTCTTCCTCCGGAGCCGAGGACCGAGGTCCTCCAGGCGGTGGCCGAGCACGACAACGGCTGGGCGGAGTGGGAGGCGGCCCCGGGCCTCGACCCGGCAGCCGGCTGCCCGGTCCACTTCACCGAGATGTCGGTCGCGGACCATCTGGTCATCTGGCGGCGCGGGGTGCAGCGGATGCTGGAACGGAACCCCTACGCGGGGCTCCTGGTCAGCATGCACGGCGCCGCCCTGATGCGCTTCCGACTCGAGAAGGCGGCCCGCACGCCGGAGGCGGATCGGGCCGCCGTCCGGACGTTCCTCGCGGAGCAGGAGCGCCTGCAGGCGGCCCTGCGGGAGGGCCTCGCGACGCGCTCCCGGTACCGGGAGGCGGTCGCCAGGGCCCGCCTGACGACCAACTTCCGCCTCCTGCAGTTCCTGGACGCGCTCTCCCTCCTGCTCTGTTGCGGCGCCACGGAGGCCCAGACCTTCACCGCAGTCCCGCTCGGTGAGGGGCTGCGGCGGACCGATCTCGAGTTCACGCCGGAGGCGGGAGGTGCCTTGCTCAGGCCTTATCCCTTCACCGAGGCCCCGGGTCGCTTCTCGGTCACCGGACGCCTGCTCCCCGCGACCCGGCTTCCCGATCCGGCGGCGCTTCACGCCGCGTGGACCCGCGCCCCGGAGCGGGGCTTGACCTTCACCCTCCGCTCGGGGAGCGGAGGGGCTTGACCCCGCTGACCTCCGCTGGTAACGTGGCGGCCTGGCGATGCCGGCAGCGAGGGGCGTGGCGACGAAAAACCGGGGCGGCCGCGCGAGATCGGGCCGTGGCTGAGCGGGGCCTCCGGGTTCCCCCCTGCCTGCATCCGGGGGACACCCTGGGGGTTGTGGCTCCCTCGGGCCCCCCGGCGCGCGGGCCGCTCAGGCGCGGGCTGCGCGCGCTGGAGCGCCTCGGCCCTTTTGCCGTGCGGCTGGCACCGAACCTCGACGCGCGGTGGGGCTACCTGGCGGGGCCGGACGCCCTGCGGGCCACCGGCATCATGGCCATGGTGACCGACCCGGACGTCCGGGGCATCTTCTGTGCCCGGGGCGGGTACGGGGCGGGTCGCCTCCTGGAGCATCTGGACTTCGCCGTCATCCGGCGCTATCCCAAGATCTTCGTCGGGTCGAGCGACGTCACCATCCTCCTGCTGGCGCTCTTGCAGCGGGCCCGGCTTGTGGTCTTTCACGGGCCCATGGTGGCTCCCGACTTCGGCCTCCTCCGGTCCAGCCGGACCCGGGAGAGCGTCCGGGCCCTGCTCCTGCACCCGGGCCGGCGCCACACCCTGGGCGTGCTGGGGCGGTGGTGGGGCAGGCGCGGCCGAGCGCCGCTCCGAGGATGCCTGACCGGGGGGAACCTGACCCTCGTGGCCGGCTCGCTGGGGACGCCGGACGAGATCCGCACGGCGGGGCGGGTCCTCTTCCTGGAGGACGTCAACGAGGAGCCGTACCGGGTGGATCGGATGCTCTGGCAGCTCCGGGCCGCGGGGAAACTTCGCGGGCTGCGCGGACTGCTCTACGGGGACTTCACCCGCTGCCGCCCGGCGCCGGGGCGGCCCTCCCGCCCGCTCGCGGAGATCCTGGAGGAGTACGCGGCCGTCGCGGATGTCCCCTGCTTCGGTCCCATCCCCGCCGGACACCGCCGCGACAATGTGGTCCTGCCTCTCGGCGGCTGGGTGGACTGCCGTCCGGAGGGGGCCGGGCGGGCTCGCCTCAGCCTGGGCTACTGACGGAGCCACTCCATGAAGCTCACCTACGATCCCGAGGACGAATCGGGGATCCAGCGCGCCCTGGAGGTGCTCATCGGGGCCTACGTGGAGCTCTGCTCCCCCGGGCATGTGGCCGAGCAGCTTCACCACATCGTGAAGGAGCTGCGGGAGCAGCAGGAGAAGCTGGACCGGGGGAACCCCTGGGGGGAGTGATGGGACGGCGGCTGACGATCCCCGAGGTGGAGCAGATGATGGCGGCGCGCTCCGAGGCGAGCATGGAGGAGGTCCTGGAGGTGTTCGAGGTGTTCGCCAGCGGGACGCTCAAGGGCGAGGTCTACATCCTGGACGATGTCGGCGGCAAGCGGATCGCCATCGCCCCGGCCGACCTGAAGGAGAAGTACCGGCGGCCGGCGCCGGCGTAGCCGGAGAGAATGGACATGCGACTGCGGGGAAGGGCCGCCCTGGTGACGGGGGGCGGGACGGGGATCGGGCGAGCCATCGCGCTCGCCCTGGCGCGGGAGGGAGCGGCGGTGGCCGTCAACTACTCCCGCTCCCGGGCGGCGGCGGAAGCCGTGGTGGCCGAGATTGCGGCATCCGGCGGGGGCGCGGTGACCCTCCAGGCGGACGTGGCGCGGGACGCGGAGGCGCGGCGGCTCGTCCAGGCCGCCGTGGAGAAACTCGGTCACCTGGACATCCTGGTGAACAACGCGGGCTGGACCCAGCGGGTCCCGCACGATGACCTGGAAGGGCTGACCGAGGCCATCTGGGACCGGGCCCTCGCGGTCAACCTCAAGGGCCCGTTCTTCTGCGTCCGGGCGGCGGTCCCGGCCATGCGCCAGCGGGGCGGGGGGTGCGTCATCAACGTCGGCACCGTGGCGGCGTTCACGGGCGCCGGCTCCTCCATCGCCTACGCCGCCGCGAAGGCCGGCCTGACCACCATGACCTGCTCGCTCGCCCGGGCGCTGGCTCCGACCATCCGCGTCAACACCGTAGCGCCCGGGTACGTGGACACCGGCTTCAGCAACCCGCCCCCGAACCTGAAGGAGAAGGTGCAACAGACGACCCCGCTCAAGCGGCTGGCTACCGTGGAGGATGTCGCGGCGGCCGCCCTCTACCTGGCCACCGACGTGGCGCTCACGGGCCAGGTCATCGTGGTGGACGGGGGCCTCACCACCCTCGGGGCCGGCGCCTGAGCGGCGGGGGGGCCGGGGGGAGCATGCGCCTCAAGGGGAAGACGGCGATCGTCACGGGAGGGGGGAGCGGCATCGGCCGGGCGATCGCCCTCTGCCTGGCCCGGGAGGGGGCCGACGTCATCGTCCCGGACATCAGCCTCGCGGGGGCGAAGGCCGTGGCCGCGGAGATCACCCGGGTCGGCCGACGCGCGCTGGCGGTCCAGACCGACGTGACGAAGGGGGCGGCCGTGGCGGCGATGCTCCGCCAGGCCCTCAAGACCTTCGGAGTCGTAGACATCCTGGTAAACAACGCCGGCATCCCCGCCCCGATCGGCCTGCCCTTCACCAACAACGTGGAGCGCGACTGGGATCGGGTCTACCAGGTCAACGTGAAGGCCATCTTTCTCTGCTGCAAGGCCGTGGCCCCCCACATGATCACCCGGAAGGCCGGGAGGATCGTCAACATCGCCTCCATCGCCGGGCAGCTCGGGGCCGCCACCAGCCCGCCCTACAGCGTCTCCAAGGGCGGCGTGATCACCCTGACCCGCGTCCTCGCCCGGGACCTGGCCGCGCACGGCATCACGGTCAACGCCGTCTGCCCCGGGCTCCTGTGGACCCCCATGTGGGAGTTCATCGGGGCCGGCATGATCCGAAACGTGGCCGCCCTCAAGGGAAAAACGCCCCGGGAGGTCTTCGAGATGCGGGTGCGGGAGTGGGTCCCGCTCCGGCGGGAGCAGACGCCGGAGGACGTCGGGCACGCCGTCGCCTTCCTGGCCTCCGAGGAGGCCCGCAACATCACCGGCCAGGCCCTGAACGTGGACGGCGGCATCTACATGCATTAGGCCGGCCCCTCCCGCCTCCCCCGCGCGGGTGCCGCCCGGCCGGGGAGCGGCCGCCGCCCTGACTCGGAGTGAGGCATGGCGATGAACCCATCCGTCCGCGCCTGGGTTCGCGAGGTGGTGGAGATGTGCCGCCCGGCGGACGTCGTCTGGTGCGACGGGTCCGAGGACGAGCGCGACCGCCTCCTGAAGGCCGCCGTCCGCGTGGGGGATCTCCTCCCCTTGAACCAGCGGGAGCTGCCGGAGTGCTACCTGCACCGGAGCGCCGTGAATGATGTTGCCCGCACCGAGCATCTGACCTTCCTCTGCTCCCGGGAGAAGGACGACGCCGGCCCCACCAACAACTGGATGGCCCCGGCCGAGGCCTACGACCGGCTCTCCAAGCTCCTTGCCGGCGCGATGGCGGGCCGGACGATGTACATCATCCCCTTCCTCCTGGGGCCGCCCGGCTCCCCCTTCAGCAAGGTCGGGGTCCAGGTCACCGACAGCCTCTACGTCGTCCTCAACATGCGGATGATGACCCGGATGGGAGCGATCGCCCTCGAGCACCTCGGCGAGTCGGACGACTTCACCCGCGGCGTGCACGCCAAGGCCGATCTGAGCGTCGATCGGCGTTTCATCTGCCACTTCCCCGAGGACAACACGATCTGGAGCGTGGGGTCGGGCTACGGCGGCAACGCGCTCCTCTCCAAGAAGTGCATGGCCCTTCGGATTGCCAGCCATATCGGCCGGCGCGAGGGGTGGCTCGCCGAGCACATGCTGATCATCGGGGTCGAGAGCCCGGACGGCGAGGTCACCTACCTCTGCGGCGCGTTCCCCAGCGCCTGCGGCAAGACCAACCTCGCCATGCTGGTGCCCCCGGCCTCCATGAAGGGCTGGCGCGTCCACACCCTGGGGGACGACATCGCGTGGCTGCGCGTCGGTTCTGACGGGCGGCTGTGGGCCGTCAACCCCGAGGCCGGCTTCTTCGGGGTGGTCCCGGGCACCAGCTCGAAGACCAACGCCAACGCGATGGCGACCATCCGGAGGAACACCCTCTACACCAACGTCGCCCTCAGGCCCGACGGAACCGTGTGGTGGGAGGGGCACGATGATCCCCCCCCGCCGAACGCGCTCGACTGGCGCGGGCGGCCGTGGACGCCGGGGAAGGGGGAGCCGGCGGCGCACCCGAACAGCCGGTTTACCGCGCCCGCGAGCGGGTGCCCCTCCATTTCGCCCGAGTGGGGGAACCCGAAGGGTGTCCCGATCAGTGCGATTCTCTTCGGCGCGCGGCGCCAGACGCTCGTGCCGTTGGTCTTCCAGGCCTTCAGTTGGCAGCACGGGACCTTCCTGGGGGCCACCCTCTCCTCGGAGACGACCGCCGCGACCACCGGCGCCGTCGGCGTCGTGCGGCGGGACCCGATGGCCATGCTCCCCTTCTGTGGCTACAACATGGCCGACTACTGGGGGCATTGGCTCTCCATGGAGAAGCGGGCGTCGAGCCTCCCCCAGGTCTTCCGGGTCAACTGGTTCCGCCGCGACGAGCGGGGAAGGTTCCTCTGGCCCGGGTACGGCGAGAACCTCCGGGTCCTGAAGTGGGTGATCGAGCGCTGCGGGGGGGGCGGCAGGGCGGAGGAGACGCCCATCGGATACGTGCCCGAGCAGTCGGCGCTCTGGGGCAAGGGGCTCGACGTTTCGGCCGACGCGCTCAAGGAGCTCCTCCGGGTGGATCGCGACGCGTGGCGCGCGAACCTCCGGAGCCAGGCCGAGTTCTTCGAGCGATTCGGAGACCGGCTCCCCGCGGGCCTCCGAGAGGAGCACGACGCCCTGGCCCGCCGCCTGAAGGCGAGGTGAGCGCCGCGTGCCGGCCATGCCGGGGGCCGTCTCGGGTGTGAGGGAATGCTGTTCCTGGCCGCGGTCGGAGCGGCGGCCCTCCTCATCTCGCCGCTCCTCCTCTCCCCGTACCAACTGATCACGCTCTGCTATGCCCTGGTCCTCTCCATCGCGTGCCTGGGGCTGAACCTCCTGTTCGGCACCACCGGCCTCCTGTCTCTCGGTCATGCCGCGTACTTCGGCGTCGGCGCCTACACGGGCGGGTTCCTGTACGCCTTCACGCCCCTCGCGTCGCTCGAGCTCTACCTGGTCGCCGGCGTCCTCTCGGCCCTCGCCCTCGCCACGGCCTTCGGCTCCCTCTGTGTCCGGGCCACGCGCATCCACTTCACCATCCTGACGCTGGCGCTTGCGCAGATCGTCCACGCGCTCTTCATCGGCGGGATGGCGTTCCGGCCGTTCGGCGGGGTCGGGAAGGGGCTGTTCCTGCTCGGAGGCGGCGGGTTGTACATCCCGCGCTTCACCATCCTCGGGATCCCGTTCGGCCCCGAGGAGTTCACCCGGGCGTACGCTGCTGTGATCGCGGTCGCCTTCCTCGCCTCCACCGCTCTCCTGTGGCGGATCAGCCGCTCCCCCTTTGGCAACGCCCTGCGGGCGATCCGGGACAACGAGACGAGGGCCGCCTGCATCGGCATCCCGGTCCGGCGGTACCGCTGGTACGCCTTCATCCTGTCGGGGATGTTCGCGGGCCTGGCGGGAGGTCTCCACGGGCAATTGAGCCGGCAGGTGACGCCCGAACACCTGGACTGGCTGTTTTCCGCCCAGCTCGTGGTCGCCACGGTGCTGGGGGGGACGCGGCACTTCGCGGGACCCGTCCTCGGGGCCTTTGCCTATGTGGCCCTGGAGGACCTGGCGCTCCGCTGGGTGGGGTCCCGGGCCCTCCTCTCCGGCCTGGTGCTCGTGGCGGTCGTCTTCGCGTTCCCGGGGGGTCTGGCGGGCAGCCCTGCGCTCCTGCGCACGTGGCTCGGGAGGGCCGGGCAGCGCCGGACGGCCGGGTGAGCCCCCGGGGCAGAGAGGGCAGCGGCCGCCTCAGGCCGGGAAGAGGTCGGTGCTCAGGTACTTGAGGCCGGTGTCGGCGATGACGGTCACGATGACGGCGCCCGGGGAGGCCCGCCGGGCCAGGGTGAGGGCGGCGGCCACGTTGGCCCCCGAGGAGAAGCCGGCGCAGATTCCCTCCTCCCGTCCGAGCCTCCGCGCCACCCGGAGGGCCTCCGGGTCCGAGGCGGTGAGGAACCCGTCGCAGCAGGCCGGGTCCCAGAGGGGGGGAACGAAGGCGTAGCCGCCCCCCTGGAGCTTGTGGCGGGGATTCCGGACGCGTCTGCCGGCCAGGGCCGGGGCGCTCGCCGGCTCCACCGCGTAGCAACGGACGGCGGGCTTGCGGGCCTTGAGCGCCCGCGCCACCCCCACGAAGGTCCCGCCGGTCCCCACCAGAGCGCAGAAGGCGTCCAGCCGGCCCCCGGTCTGCTCCCAGATCTCCCGCCCGGTGCCGTGCTCGTGGGCGGCCGCGTTGTCCGGGTTCAGGAACTGGTCGGGGCGGAAGGCCTTGCGCCGCTTCACCAGCTCGCGGGTCTTCTCCTCCACCCGGGCGAGGTCCGCCCCCGAGACCTGGCCCGGGCGGGGCCGGCCGACCTGGGGCACCAGGACGACCTCCGCCCCGACCGCCTGAAGCATCCGCCGCCGCTCCACCGTGTTCCCCTCCGACATGACCGCCACCATGCGGTAGCCCTTCACGGCGCAGACGATGGCGAGGCCGATGCCGGTGTTCCCGGAGGTGAGCTCCACCACGGTCCCCCCCGGCTTCAGCCGCCCGTCCCGCTCCGCGGCCTCGATGATGGCCAGGGCAATCCGGTCCTTCACGCTCCCCCCGGGGTTGACGGTCTCCAGCTTGGCCAGGACCCGGCCCGGCAGGCCACGGGCCAGGCGATCGAGAGCCAGCAGGGGTGTCTGGCCGATGGTGGCGGCGACCGAGGGGAGGATGGTCACCGGGAGAGCTCCAGGAAGAACAGCGCGAAGTAGCCGACCAGGAGGAGGAACCAGCCGGCCGTCTGGACCAGGTCCACGGTAGAGGAGAAGGAGAAGGTGAAGTTCTCCGAGGTCATGGTGTAGATGTCCTCCAGCGCGTCCAGCTTCTCCTTGACGTTCCGCTGCCAGGTGCGCAGGTGGAACTTGGTGACGATGAGGTCGTACAGGTCGGCCGAGTACCAGTCCCCGATCAGCTTGATGTTCTTCTCGATGCCCTGGAACTCCAGGATGGACTGGGACCGCAGCCGCATGATCTCCCGGAGGACGCCCCGCACCTCCCGGGCCCGAAAGAGGATGCGCTGGTCGGGCGCCCCCAGGAGGCCGGCGACCCGCTCCAGCCGCTGATCGAGGGCCGAGTCCAGGATCCGGCAGCGGAGGAGCTGGAGGTTCGCGATCTCGAATAGCTCGATGGTGCTTTCGAAGTCCCCGTAGGGGTCGAAGAGGAACGCCCCGTCCCAGTCCACGACGGCCAGGTCGTGGCGGGCGTACTTGATGCTGCTCTTGAGGGTGGCCTCCACGGTCCCCTCGTCGAGGGGGATCTTCTCGTTCTTGAGGAACCCGGCCACCGTCCCGCCGTGCAGGGCCAGGAAGGCATCTGCCTCGCCGCCGTAGCCGGCCACGCAGTAGACCGTATACTCCTCGTCGAAGTCGGGACGACATCGGTACTCGGCCAGGACCCGGCGCGCCGCGGCGAGCAGGGCATTCTTCCGGTCCAGCACCGTCTCATGGAAGATGTCCTCGACCTCGGCGGTCGCCTCCGCGATCACGATGCGGGGCGGCACCGCCTTGACCACGAGGTCCACCGGGCGGCCGTTCAGGGTCTCCTGGCGCATCCCCAGGACGGTCAGGGCCGGGATGAACGCCGGGTAGTTGGGCGCGCTGCGCAGGCCGCGGGGGCTGGCCGCGGCCGGGCCGTCGAGACTCTGATCGGTCTCGGCGATCACGAAGGAGACGACTCTGCCCTTGGTGGGCGCGCCGGACGCGGACACGGGGACTCTCCTCCGGGCCTCCCCTCAGGCCGTGAGGTGTGCGGTGCGGCTGGGCAACGGGACCCTCCCTCGGGGCGCGGTTCCCCTTCCGGCATGATAGCGCGGGGGACGGGGGAGCGGGAAGGCCGCCGGGCGGGGGCGGCGGGGGACCGGAGATCGGGCGAGGATCCGGGGGATCAGTTGAGCCAGCGGAGGGGGCTCTGGCGGCGGTCGTCGAAGCGGTAGAGGCCCTCCTCTGCGGCGATCCGGCGGGCCTCCGCCAGCTCTTCCGCCGTGACGTGCCGGTTGATCTCGGGGTAGCGCTCCTCGTTCACCAGGCCGGCCGGGTAGTACTGGCCCATGATGTTGACGTAGGTGTCGCGCGAGACCTCCCGGGCGAGGAACCGCATGACCTCCCGGGTCCCGCCCAGCCCTCCGGGCATGACCAGGTGCCGGACGAGGAGGCCGCGGCGGGCGAGCCCCCGCTCGTCGAAGGCGAGGGGGCCGACCTGTCGGTGCATCTCCCCGACGGCCGCCCGCGCCGCCTCCGGGTAGTCGGGGGCCTTCAGGTACCGCTTGGCCACCTGCCGGTCCCAGACCTTGAAGTCGGGCATGTAGATGTCCACGACCCCGTCCAGGTGCCGGAGGCTCTCCAGGGAATCGTAGGCGCTGGTGTTGTACACGAGCGGCAGGCGGAGGCCGCCCCGCACCGCGTGGGGCAGGGCCTCCAGGATCTGGGGGACCACGTGCTCCGGCGTCACGAAGTTGATGTTGTGGCATCCCTTGTCCTGAAGCCCGAGCATCAGGGCGGCCAGGCGCTCGGGCATCGCGGTGCTCCCCTCCCCCCCCTGGCTGATGTCGAAGTTCTGGCAGAACACGCAGCGGAGGTTGCACAGGGAGAAAAAGATGGTCCCCGAGCCCTTCCAGCCCCTGAGGCAGTCCTCCTCGCCGAAGTGGGGGAAGGCCGAGCCGACCTTGGCGTACCGGCCGACCTTGCAGATCGCGGCCTCGTCGGCGAGCCGGTTGACCTCGCAGTCTCGGGGGCAGACCCGGCAGGAGGCGAGGCCGGCCAGCGCCTCCTCCGCCCGGCGTTCCAGGTCCGCGATCCCCAGCTTGAGGTAGGCGGGGGTGCACTCGGTGGTCAGGAAGGCGGTCGGCATGGCTAGAGTATCGCAGAAGGTCCGGTGCAAAGGCAAGAGAGGCCCCCGCCTCGGCCCGCTCGCCGCGGTGCCATTCAGGCCGACAAGCCGGCCGGGTCGGGGGCGCTCGGCCTGAGCCACACGAGCGTGGCCCCCCACCCGCCCCGCTCGGAGGGGGCGTCGGCGAACCGCAGAACCAGGGGATGGCGGGCCAGCAGGTCCTGCACCACCTGCCGCTGAAAGCCGCTCCCCCGCCCGTGGATGAGGCGGACCTCCCGGAATCCCCGGGCCGCCGCCTCCCGGAGGTATTCTTCGACCACCGAGGGGACGTCCCGGGGGTGGAAGGGATGCAGGTCGAGGACCTCCTCGATGGGGACCGGGACGGGGGAGCCGGCCTCCTCGCCGGAATCGGCCGGCATCAGGGCTCCCGCGGTCGGCGGACCGGAATGCGCGCGGCCTGCTCGTAGGCGTGACCCACGCGGAGGACCGTGGCCTCATCGAAGGCGCGCCCCGCGATCTGCAGGCCGATGGGGAGCCCCTGCGTCGTGAGCCCGCAGGGCACGCTGAGCGCCGGGGTCCCGGTCAGGTTGAACGCCCGGGTCAGGCGGGGGAGGGCGGCGGTCATGCTCTCGGCCTCCTTCGGCCACTTCAGGGTGGTCTCGTCCAGGCGGGGGGCCGCGACGGGAACCGTGGGGGTGAGCAGGACGTCACAGGTCGCGAGGACGGCGTCGAGGGTCTGGATGAGGCCGCGGCGGAGCCGCTGGGCCCGGAGATAGTCCCCCGCGAGAATCGTCGCACCCTGCGCCAGGCGCTGCCGGACATCGGGGCCATAGTCCTCCGGCCGCGCCTTGAGCCACCGCTCGTGGACGCTATAGCTCTCCGCCCCCATGATCAGGAAGGAGATGGCCTTCGCCTCGACGGCCATCGGCCAGCTCACCTGCCGGACCGCGGCGCCCAGCCCCGCCAGCACGGCAATCGCCTTTTTCACCGCCTCGGCCACCTCCGGGTCCACGTTGTCCCAGAAGAACTCCCGCGGGACCCCGAGACGCAGCCCCTTCACACCCGCCGTGAGCCCCCGCGAGAAATTGGGCAGGGGGTGCCGGCTGGAGCCGGGGTCGGCCGCGTCGAACCCGGAGAGGGCTTGCAGGGCGAGCGCGGCGTCGGCCACGGTGCGGGTGAGAGGGCCGGCGTGGTCGTTCGACCAGGAGAGGGGGAAGATCCCGGCCCGGCTGATCCGCCCGTACGTCGGCTTCAGGCCGACCACGCCGCAGAGGGCCGCCGGGATCCGGACGGAGCCGCCGGTGTCGGTCCCGATGGAGACGTAGGAGCAGCCCGTCGCCACGGCGGACCCCGAGCCGCCGCTCGAGCCCCCGGTCATCCGCTGGGGATCCCAAGGGTTGCGGGCCGCTCCGTAGTGCGGGTTGACGTTGGTCGGGCCGTAGGCGAACTCGTGCAGGTGCGTCTTGCCGATCAGGATCGCCCCCGCCTCCCGGAGCCGGCGGATGAGGGTGGCGTCCGTGTCCGGGATCCAATCGGCGAGGATGCGGGAGCCGCACGTCGTGCGGGTCCCCGCCGCCGGGATCAGGTCCTTGACCGAGACCGGGACCCCGTGCAGCGGTCCCCGGTACCGCCCGGCCCGGATCGCCCGTTCCGCCCGGCGGGCGGCGGCCAGCGCGTCGTCCGCCGTGATGGTCAGGAAGGCATTCAGGCGCTCGTTGACGGCGGCGATCCGGTCGAGGACGGCGCGGGTCACTTCCACCGGGGAGACGGTGCGCCGCTTCAGGAGCCGGGCGACTTCCGTGAGGCTCAGGAGGGCAAGGGCGGGGTCGCGCACCTCACGCCTCATCGCGGCGGAACGCGGTCACCGGCTCCAGCCCCGCCGGATCCTGATCCGCGAGCCGGTCGAGGGACGGGCCGAGGGCCGAGAGCGCCGCCACGACGGCCGCCCGCTCCTGGGGGTCCAGCCGCACCTCCGCCACCTCCGTGAGCATCCGCTCCAGCGTCTGTGCCGTCCGCGCCACGCTCCTCCCTCCTCTCCGGCTGCTGGCTCGCGGGGAGACTACGTCTCCCGGCCCGGCCCGGGGCGGTCCTGGCCGCGAGACGCCGCGGCCTCCCAGGCCGCGATGGCTGCGGCCACGCCCTCGGCGATCACCTGCGCCTTCTCGCTGATCCCCGTGAGGACCGCCTCCTCCCGGGGATCGATGTCCACGAGCTTCTGGCCCGCGCTCACCCGGACCCCATCCTTCAGGATCCCCCGGATGGTGCCGCCCACCTTGGCGACGACGGGGACGCCCGCCACCTCTCCCATCGCCTGCCCGGCCTCGATCGGGGCGCCGATGTCGAGGGGTGTCCGGAAGACCCCCCCCACCGGGGCGTACAGGTAGCGCTCCCTCGTGAACCCCCCCAGCTCCACCGGGATTCCGTCGTAGGGGAGCGCCTCTCCCTCGGTGAGGACCTTCCCGAGATGTTCCCCCCGAGCCGTTTCGATGACGACGTGGGCCTCTCGCCCCGCCAGGAACCCGGGTCCGAGCCCGATGACGAGGGGGGCCTCGGCGACCGAGGAATCGCTCCGCTCCTTCTTCCGCATCCGGGCATCCACCAGGACGGTCGGCCCGAGCGTCCGGACCGCCTCCCCCGTCGGGTCCACCAGGAGGGGGATCTCCTCCCGGCTCTCGAGGAAGCGCTCGAGCGCCGGGCCCGCCTGCGTGCGGACCGCCCGCACCCCCTCCACGGTCGCCTCCCCCGCGAAGACCGCCTGAGCGAAGGCCATCCTCCGCCGGACCACCCGGGGCTCCGGCTCCTCCACGATCACCACGGCGCGCCCCTCCCGGAAGAGCCGGTGCGCGACGGCGGAGGCGAGATCGCCTCCGCCCCGGATCACGACGAGGCGCCGACAAGGGCGGTCCACGGGAAGACCTCCCGATTCAGGGTTCGCGGCAGGCCGCGCCGGCGGCCTGGCGGCCGCTCCGGACCGCCTCGGCATACGCGGCCGGCATGTTGGCCGCGCGGGGGTCCATCGTCCACCAGCGGGGCTGCTCGGCATAGATCCAGACGTACCGGTCGGTCAGGGCCAGGGCGGCCGCCACGCCCTCGCGGAACCGGGCGGGATCGAGCCGCTCCTGCCGCGATTCCGGGTGCAGCATGGGATCGTACCAGGGGCAGGGCTCCCCCGCGGCACGGAAGCGGGCGCAGGGCCCGGTCGAGCCGTAATCCATCCACAGGCCGAAGGCTACCTCGAGGTTGGCGAGGCGCTCGGGCGCCAGCGAGAGGGCGGGGCAGCGATCCCGCAGGGCGCGGCGCGCCGCGGCGAACTCCCCGCACCGGCGGGCCCCGTAGGTCGGCTCGAAGCCTTCCACGATGCGCATCCGGGAGGGCCGGGCGGCCAGCATACCGTCCACGAAGGCGGGGAGGAGCCCGTAGGCCCGCGCACTCAGCGCCCCGTCCTCCAGGAGGCACGGGGCGCTGTAGGCGAAGGCCAGGAGGAGCGTGATCTCGGGGTGGACGCCGCCGACGGCCTGAGCGATCGCGGAGCCGCGCCGGAAGGCCTCCTGCTGGTAGTCGGCGAAGGACCGGTCGGACAGACCCCGTCGGCTGTAATCGAAGACGTTGTAGCGGCGTCCGCCGGTGCCGGGGTCGGGCTCGCTGTAGGCCTCGGGGTCGAGGAGCAGGCCGGCCAGGTCGGCCTGCCAGGCGGCTCGTACCGCGGCGACCAGGTTGGCGGTCAAGGTCGCCCAGGCGGCGTCGTCGAAGAGATCGAAGGGGCGGTCGGCCGGGTTCAGGTTCACCCGGAGGAAGTGATGGCGGAGCCGGTCGGAGACGGCGGCCTTGAGGGTCTCGACGGCCGGGGCCAGCTCCTCGGGGGGGAAGGGGCGGGCGGCGGCCTCCCAGGAGAAGTTGTGGGGCCGCCCGGCGGCATCCACGGTGGTGAGGCGGAGGACGACGCCGTCGAAGGGGGAGCGCTCCATCAGAAAGCGGTAGCGCAGGAGATCCTGCTGGTCCGGCTCGTCCCAGCCCCACTGCAGGAGGCGCGGGCCGCACCCGGCCAGGGCGAGGGCGACGAGGAGCAGGCCAAGATGACGCACGGGGTCTCCGGAGAGGGGGACGCGGGGAGTCTACACCAGCCGTGGGTTCGCCTCAAGGCGGAGTGCCCCGGGCCAGCGAAGGGCTGCGGGCCGCCGTCGCCCTCGAGGGGTTTCCCCCGCTCTCCTCGCGCTCCCGGGTGGCCGGGCCTTCTCCCGGACCGCCCAGGCGCCCCTTCACGCCCGCGCTTCTCCCAGAATCTTCAGACCGAGTCGTGTCGAGGGGTCGCGTGAAGCGGCGTGCGTCGGGGGGATGCGACAGCAGAAATGTCCGGAGGCGATCCGGTTACTCGGGGAGGGCAGCGCCGGGAGGGAGTTGCTGAACGAGCTCCTCGTCGGAAAGCGGGCGGCCGCGGCGCCCCCCTGTTCCTGTGTGGGGGGATCCCTGCGCGGCCGCAGCCGACCCTGGGGGCATCACCGCAGAGCCCAGGTGCGGTGGCGAGGCATCGTTCGGGGGTGGGATCTCCTGGGTGCGCGAGGAGCTGAAGAGCACCCAGACCGTTGCCACGATGGCGAGGAGGAGCAGGATTCCCCCCACACCGAGTCGCCCGGTGGAGGAGGGCTGGTTTGACCGGTCGGGAGGCCGGCGCCAGTCAGCTTGTCTGCTGCCAGTTTGGACGGTCATTGACGCCTGGGAGAGTGATGACCATCTTTCCGGTCGTGGGAAAGAACGGGGGGGCCACTCCCCTTCCCATCCGGGTGTCATAGACGAAGGTCCGCAGGTACCCGGTTTTTATCGTGCCGACGGTTCCGAAGGCGCCGTAGGTGTTCTCGATGACTCCCCCGAGGATCGTGGCCGTCCCCCGGAAGGGTCCGGTGGTATAGTTGTCCACCCGGAATTCGCCATTCGGGGTCATGACTGTCGCGTGGACGTTGATATCGTTGGGAGCCGTTGCGCCGATCCGCACATTGCCACTCCAGGAGAGGATCCCCAGGACATTCGTGGTCCCCTCCGCGCTTGGGACGCTGCCCGGCGTGTAGTCCTGGTACGTGATGTTGTTCGTGATCTGGATATCGCCGGTGGTCGCCACCGTCACCCTGGAGTCCCGTTGGACGGTTCCGGAAAGGCTGCTGAGGGTTCCCCCGTCAACAAAAATCATCCCGTTGGGGACGCCGCTGTAGACGGTGGGGGGGGCCGATCCGACCTGGAGGATCGTTTGATTTGCGGCCTGATTCACCGTAACGGTCGTCGTCGAGCCCCCCTGGGTGATTGTGTAGGTGGCGGTGGTGGCCCCAGCGCCCAACGTCATCGCCGCATCGCCTTTGATATAGATGCCGCCCGTCATGGCCCCACCGGAGGACCCCAGATAGACTCCGGTCGGATGCGCGGGGATTCCAGATCCCCCGGGCAGGCCGAGGGCCGCCTCGCGCTGGCGCTCCGCGGTGGTCGTCGTGGGCATGGGGATGTTCGGGACCCCGCGCTCGAATCCCGCCTCGAACGTCGGGACATCCCGATCGCCGTTGCGGTCGGCGTTGAGCTGGACCGGTGCGCCCCCATTGTAGTAGGTCGCGGTGGACGAGACGCTGGTCACCGGCCCGGTGAACAAGCCGCCGGGGTTCAGGGCGAAATTGAATTCCCCGTTGGTGTGGACCGGACCCGAGAAGTTGGTCCGGTTGGTGAACCAGATCGGCGAGCCCGCTGCATCCCGCTGCTGGTTGGTGAACAGGGCATAGCGGGCGAAGTTCTCCATTTCGACCTGTACCGAGAAGGTCCCCTGGAGGTTGACCCGCCGGGCGATTTCCCCGTCCGTGGCCGAGCCGTCGATAGCGTAGTGGTAGCGAAAGAGGTAAACGGGGGACATCGCGGTTCCCCGATTCACCGGTGCTGTGCGGGAGAGGACCGCGAGCGTGCACGTGTAGGGACCCGGGGCCCCCGCCGCGGTGTAACTCAGGGGCAGGCGTGCCTCCGAGGCATTCACCCGCTGGAAGGCGTCCCCCAAGGAGGTCCCGGCCTCATAGGCGTACGTCGCCAGGAATCCTGCTGGGTCGTTATTGGAGACGTAGTTCCCCACGCTCTGCATGTCAGCCAGGATCCGCAACTGCCCCGCGAGGTCGCGCTGGAGACGGTTGCGCAGCTCATGGAGGCAGAGATTCGCCCCCCCGTCGGCCAGGAAGAAGGCGCGCTTGTCGCGGAGTTGCCGCCCGGCGCTCTGCAGCTCGGCGATCGTTCCAGTGACCGCCAGCACACTCCCCAAGCCGAGGAGGACGGCGAACCCCAAGGCCACGAACAGGATGTACCCGCCTTCTCCGCTAGCGACTGTCTTGCGGCGCATGGTCCTCTCCGAGGGGCCTACTGCCCTAGATTCCGGAGGTCCACGTGGGAGGCGAGGGTCTGGCGCCGATAGCCATCCCCTCCGATCCTGCCACTCCGGTGGTCGGCCCTTGACGTCACCCTCACGCTCACGAGCCGGATATTGGCTGCCTGGGCGGCGGTGGTGATGGTGGACGGATCACTCACGATCGCGCCGTCGTTCATCACAAAGGAGAATTCCAGGCTCTCGATGTCGGGGTGGAGCCGCATGGGCCCGGTTCCCGTATCGCGCGTCAGCCAGGGGGCCTGTGGGTCGGACGCGTCAATCGCGTAGGCGACTCGCCGGTCTGTCGCGACCCGGTATACGACGCTCGTCGCGGCGGG
>DASYVA010000061.1 GCA_036000645.1 Candidatus Methylomirabilis sp. | reverse complement strand
CAGGAGCACGCCGACCGCCAGATAGGCCGAGAACCCCGTCAGCAAGAGCCAGGCGGCCAGCGTCCCCGCCTCGACCGCCGTGAACAGCGCCGTCTTCCCGAACTGCTTGAGCGTCATCGCTCCTCCCTCTCCGCCGGCGCGCCCAGGCCCGGCTGCATCCCGCACCGCCCACACCGCAGGCCGCCGCCGGCCACGGCCGCCCAGGCGTGCAACCCGCAGGCGTCCTCCCGGTTCCGCTGGACCTCCCGCGCGTCCGTCCGCAGCAGGTACCGGAACCCGCCGCACAGCACCAGGCCGAACAGGAGGTGCAGCGCCAGGACCGCCCCCACGTCCGCCAGCGTCACCCGCCCCTCTCCCACTGCCCCTCTCAGGAAGCGACGTCCCCCATGCCGCCCTCGCGGGCCGACTCCGGCGCCGGCGCCGTGCCCTCCCGTTTCTCCAGCCAGTGCGCGTTCAGCGTCACCGGCCAGTCGCCTTCCTTCGCGTGCGCCGGCCGAACGATCGCGTTGCAGGTCTCCTGCCCCGGGTAGACCTCCGTGACGACTCCCTCCAGGATCACGCGATCCCCCGGCTTCAGCTCACGGTTCAATCGGTCGTGCGGCATGGATCCCCTCCCCGGCCGGCGCCGGTTCGCTCTCCTCGCTCCCGTCGCCCCAGCACGCCGCCAAGGCCCGGTCGTAGTCCCGCCCGTGGCCCGTCACGGGATCGAGCTCGAGCTGCCCCTCGCGGGCCCACTCCTTGAAGCGCTCTTCCGCGCACGTCGCCCTGTCCGGATCCCCCGCGGGCATCTCCGCCCCCAGCTCCTGGAGGTAGGCATCCGCCAGGAGGAGGGCGGTTACCAGGGCCAGGACCGGGATCGCCAGCGCCACGGCCACCGTAAGGGGGAACATGCGCCTCATCCCGGCAGGGCGCCCCGGAACTCGGCCATCGGAAAGAGCCGCCCGGGGCAACTCTTGTATTCCCCCTTCGTCCAGTCGAGCCCAGCCATGAGCCCCACCTCCCGGTGCCCGATCACGTTGGCCGCCGGGATCCCGTAAAGCCGCTGGAGCCACCGGACCAGCGCGAGCGCCTTCTCCCATTGCGGCTCCGGCGGGGGTGCCTCGTCGAAGTTCCCGATCAGGCACACCCCGAAGCTCCGCTCGTTCATCCCGGCTTCCTTCGCGTGGGCGCCGGGACCGTCCGAGAGCCGCCCGAGCAGGATCTCGTAGGCGTCCCCGACGAGCTCCACCCCGGCGTGGTACCCGATCTCCTTCCACCCCAGCTCCTGCACGTGATAGCGCCTGATCGCCCCCCAGGACACCGTCCCGCTGTCCCGGGTCAGGGAATGGTGGACGACGATGAACTCGGGCGTCACATGGGGTCTCCGGGCAAAGAAAAAGGGCCCGGGTGCCGGTCGGTATCGGCTCCCCGAGCCCTCTCGCTCGGACGGGGCGTTCGCCTTTAGGGCGAGCCGCGCGCTAGATTGTCGCCAGGTAGGTTATGGCAAACCCTGGCCTCCGTCAAGGACCAAAAAGACCGCCGACATCCGACTAGGCAGCAGGCCCCGAACCGCTCGCCTCCGGCGGAGGGTCTGGCTTCGGCGCTTCCGATGCTGGCCCCTCGTGTTTGGCCGGCTGCTTCCGCTGTGGGAGCCGGATCCGGAGGCCGTCCATCTCCGTCGCCGCGGCCTCGTTCAGGAGCCGCCGGACGCCCTGGACGATCTCCTCGAACTCGATCAGGACGCCGGTCCTGCCCCGGAGGCTCCGCCGCAGGAACCGGAGCGACGGCTCCGAGAGCAGCGCGGCCAGCAGGCTCTTGGGCTCCAGGACCTTCGTGCGCCTCCACAGATCGGGCAGGCCGCCTCGCCGGACGAACCGGTAGCTCAGGATCTCCAGCTTTGGCAGCAGGTCCGCGGGCTCCTCCGTC
>DASYVA010000060.1 GCA_036000645.1 Candidatus Methylomirabilis sp. | reverse complement strand
ATTATGAGTTGCTGATCGCCCTGGTCGTCGACCTGCGACAGGCTGCTCGCATGTCATTGCCTCGTTGAGGTGTCGTCGGTCATCACCTCTCGGTGCTGTTCACGGCGACCTCGACGCATTCCCCGAGACCTCGAACTCGTTCAACCAAAAGATCAGCGTCCAGCCGATCCAGTACGATCGGTCCCGGGTCTGAAGATCCGTGAGTACCGTTCCACCCCGCCGCTTGCCTTCCTCGCTCACCTCCTGCACCAAGCGGTCGACCCGCACTTCGTCGCTGAACAGCGCCGGCCAGCGCGGCGCTCCAGGACGCGAGAGGCTTCCGGTGATGATGGGAACATACTTGAAGAGGTACAGGCCCCAATTCGCGGCGTAGATGTGCGCCACGGGCACCGCGCCTGGTGTGGGGCGCTGCTCCTCCAGGCGCTTTACCGGCACGACCGTGAGGGTCGCGCAGCCGCTGAGCATGAAGAAAAGCGTGGAGCCGACGAGGAGGAATCGCGCTCCGACCGGCGGGATACCCTTGCGCACTCGTGGAGCTCCGTAGAAGCCGTGATTGGAGCTAGGATACCGGCCGACCTATCCGGACCGCAAGACGCCGCGCGCAATCCCCCCCTGATACTCGATCCTGACCGGAGCAACAGGGCGAGGACCGAAGACAAGGGCGCCGTCGGTCAACCAGTGGATCATAGGCCGCTCCGAGCGCGCAGTCAATGTATCTGGAAGTAGAAAATGCGACACGACGGATGATGGTGGGAATTGGCGGGGAAAAGCAGGTGCTGGCGGGTGCTGACAATGGTTTACGCTGATCCCAGCGGCCGAGCCGCGTGGGCGGAGTAGATGAGACAGTCGGGCCGTTTTGGCCTTCCAGGAGATCTGGCCCAAACTTCGGCGGCGGCGAGGTTTCTACTAAGTCCTTATAAGTTCAGGGCGCATTAGGTTTTCGGTGCGGCTGAGCAAAATGTGCGGAGTACGAGAAAAAGGCGATGCTGTGCGAAGTAGATGAGAATTTCACAACCGCAATCTTGAATCTGTACCAATTTTCCTGCCCCCAAGGGGGGCATGGTCGGGGCACTGTGGATGCACGGACGGTGCTCGTGAGCGATAGTCGCAAGGCCGCAACCGAGACCGACGGTGACACACGCGGCAGCCCGGATTCTTCCGATACCCCGCACCAGTTATCTGCTGCCAGGTATGTATCTTGCAACTCCCTACGACGCTGGCGCTCATCAAGGCATGGGAGCGCCCAAACCCGCTAGGGGGGAGTAGTGTCTCTCCTTCCCCTGAGGCCGCCGCAGAGCCCGTTGCATCCCTCGCCTGGCAACGCGCCCGCCGAGCGGGGCTCAGCCCGCCACGCTGCCGGTTGGACGTCCTCCCTGTTCTACCTCGCGCAAGTGGGCATCCTCGCCGCCGCCTACTTTGGGGCGGCAAGGCTCGGTCTGTCGCTGGCCGTCATGCACCCGAACGTCACGCTGGTGTGGCCCCCCACGGGGATCGCCCTCGCGGCGCTGCTCTTGTTTGGCTCCCGCCTCTGGCCGGGCATCGCCCTCGGGGCGTTCCTGGCCAATGCGTCCACCGCCGTCTCCCTCGCCACAGCGGGCGGCATCGCGGTGGGGAACACCCTGGAGGCGCTGGCGGGCGTCTACCTGCTTCGCCGCGTTGGCCGGTTCCGGAACTCCCTCGGGCGGCTTCAGGACGTGCTGGGGTTGCTGATCCTTGCAGCGGCTTGCAGCACCACGGTCAGCGCCACCATCGGCGTCGCCAGCCTCTGCCTGGGAGGCGCCGCCCCCTGGGCCCTCTACGGCTCCCTCTGGTGGCAGTGGTGGCTGGGGGACGCGATGGGCGCGCTAGTGGTGGCTCCGGTGCTCCTGACCTGGGGGGCGCGGCCTCACTTGAGCTGGCCTCTTCGGAGGCTGGCCGAGGCCGGGACCTTGCTCGGCCTGCTGGTGATCGTCAGCCAGATCCTGTTCGGGGGGTGGTTCCCCACTGAAGTTCTTGGGTATCCGATGGCCTACGTGGTCTTCCCCTTCGTGATCTGGGCCGCGCTGCGGTTTGGCCCCCGGGGGGCCGCGACGGCGACTCTGGTCGTGTCGGCGATCGCGGTCTGGGGGACGGTGCAGGCAGTCGGCCCCTTTCTGGGGGAGGACCCCACCGAGCGCCTCCTGTTGCTCCAGACCTTCATGAGTGTGGTCGCGGGGACGGGCCTGATCTTGGCCGCGACCAACACCGAGCGCCGGCGCGGGGAGGCCGCCCTGCGGGACAGCGAAGAGAGGTTCCGAGCCGTCGCGGCGACCGCGCACGACGCGATCGTGTCTGCCGACAGCCAGGGCGTCATCACCTACTTCAACAGGGCCGCCGAGCAGATCTTCGGCTACGCTGCGAGCTACATGGTCGGCAAGCCCCTCACCCTCCTCATGCCGGAACGGTTCCATGAAGCCCACCGCCAGGGGCTGAGCCGCTTCCTGGCCACGGGAGAGGCCCACGTCATCGGAAAGACAGTCGAGCTGGTCGGGAGGCGACAGGACGGAACGGAATTCCCGCTGGAGCTTTCTCTCGCGAGCTGGAAGGTGGGCGCCAGGGTCTTCTTCACGGGGATCCTCCGCGACGTCAGCGAGCGCAAGCGGGCGGAGGAGGCCCTTCAGGCCGCCAATGCCCAGCTCCGGGAGACAATGGGTCAGCTCGAGGAAGCCTCGCGATTCAAGTCGGAGTTCCTCGCCAACATGTCCCACGAGTTGCGGACGCCCCTCAATGCGATCATCGGCTTCAGCGACCTCCTGCAAGGGGGGCGCCCGGGACCCGTCACCGAGAAACAGGCTCGCTATGTCGGCCATATCCAACAGAGCGGCAGGCACCTCCTAGAGATCATCAATGACGTGCTCGACCTCTCCAAGGTGGAGGCCGGAGTCATGGAGCTCGCGCTCGAGCGATGCCTCGTCCGGGAGACCCTGGAGGGAGCCCTCAACACGATCCGGCCGCAGGCCACGAAGAAAGGCTTGGCCCTTGACCTGGACGCCCCGGCGGATCTCCCCGTCGTCTCCGCCGACCCGGTCCGCTTGAAACAGATTCTCTTCAACCTCCTCTCCAACGCAGTCAAGTTCACGCCGGACGGGGGCAAGGTCACCCTTCAGGCCCGCCATCTCGACTCAGACTGGGTGGAGGTCGCGGTGGCGGACACGGGCGTCGGGATCCCCCCGGAGGAGCAGGGGAAGCTCTTCCGGGAGTTCGTCCAGGTGAGCAGCGCCGCCGGGAAGCGGCACGAAGGGGCCGGCCTAGGCCTCGCCCTGACCAAGAAACTGGTCGAGCTCCATGGCGGGCGGATCGGGCTGGAGAGCGCGGTGGGTCGCGGGAGCCGGTTCGCATTCACCCTCCCGGTCGCCCAGCCGCTGGCCGCATCGCGCCCGGCGGAGCGGGCAGAAGAGGCCCCCGGGGAGCGCCAGGTCCTGGTGATCGAGGACGAGCAGGCCGCCGCGGAGCTCATCCGCAACCACCTGGAGCAGGCTGGCTACCGGACCACCTGGGCTCGCAACGGCCAGGAGGGCCTGGCGCTGGCCCGCCGGCTTCGCCCGCTCGCCATCACCCTCGACATCCTCCTCCCGGACGTCTCAGGGTGGGAAGTGCTCCGGACCTTGAAGGCCGACCCGGCCACCCGCGAGACCCCCGTGATCGTGGTTAGCGTTACCGAGGGCGGGGAGATTGGGCTCAGTCTGGGCGCTCTCGACTTCCTGCAGAAGCCGATCAATCCCAAGATGCTGGTCGCCCGGTTGGCGCATCTCCGGAGGGGGACCGGCGGGGGCCGGCGAATCCTCGTGGTCGACGACGAGCCCCCGGTGCTGGACGCCCTCGCGACACTCCTCCGACGAGAGGGCTACGCGGTCCTGACCGCGCAAACCGCAGAGGAAGCTCTCGATCAGGTCGCCCAACAGCAGCCCGACTTCGCGCTCATCGACCTCCACATGCCGGGGCGGAGCGGCTTCGACCTGATCCAGACCCTCCGGCGGGATCCCCGGACGGCCCACCTGCCCATCCTGGCCATGGCCATTACCGGTAAGCTCCTCACCCCGGAGGAGGAGCGGCTGCTCACGGAACAGGCAGTCGAGCTCGCCCGGAAGCGGGTGGACACGGTGGAGGATCTCCTCCGGCAGCTACGGCAGGCCGAGCAGGTCCTTGGGCAGGGCCCCGAGAAGGGGATCCCCTAGATCATCCGGCGCATGGAGGAACATAAGCCGCGGGGGGATGGCCTCTAGGACGGCTCGACGTTATTGGTGTGTCCAGATCGAAAGCTCGCTAACTACTCATTCCGCCTGATTCCCGCATTTCATGCCTGTCTCATCTACTTCGCACACTTGTCTCATCTACTCCCGCCATCTACACCCACCCCCCAAGGGCCTTGACAGGGCATGTGCGGCAGGGTAGTGTTTTAGCGTGACCTAACATCTTTGTTTTGTGTGTTCAAGATGTTTATTAGCCAGGCTACCGAGGACTACCTGAAGACCATTTACCTGCTCGGCCAGGGCGGGGAGGTGACGACCTCTGCCATCGCCCTCAAGCTCAAGGTCTCGGCGCCCTCCGTCACCGGCATGGTCAAGAAGCTGGCCGAGATGAAGCTGCTCCGCCACACCCGCTACCAGGGGGTGGAGCTCACGGCGGCGGGCGAGAAGATCGCCCTGGAGGTGATCCGCCACCATCGCCTGCTGGAGCTCTACCTGAAGGAGGCGCTCGGCTACTCCTGGGACATGGTGCACGATGAGGCGGAGAAGCTGGAGCACGTGATCTCGGAGGAGTTCGAGGACCGGATCGCGAAGGCGCTCGGCTGGCCGGAGATCGACCCCCACGGGCATCCCATCCCCACGAAGGAGGGGGTGGTGCCGCCGGTTGCCGTCCGAGAGCTGGGGGAGGTGGAGATCGGGCACTCCGCCACCGTCCGCCAGGTCAGCGACCGGGATGCCGGGATGCTCCGGTACCTGGCCAGCCTGGGGTTTTTCCCTGGGGCCACGGTGCAGGTCCTGGAGAAGGCGCCCTTCGAGGGGCCGCTGCGGGTCCGGGTCGGGGCCGTGGAACACGCCGTGGGACGCGAACTGGCCCGGCACGTTCTCGTGAGCGCCGGGGCGGAACCCGGACGCCCAGCGCGGGAGCGAGGAGGACCATGAAGCGCGCATGGAATCTGATCACGAAGCCGCTCACCCGCCGGGGCTTCCTCTTCGGGGCCGGCGCCGGCTCGCTCGGGGTGCTCGGAGGTCGGCTGCTCACGCGGGCGGAGGGGGTCCCGTCCGTCCTGGCTGGAGGGGCGGCCGAGGCGGCGGCCGGCGGGGCGCATGACGCCCCCTATGGCGCGGCGCACGGGGCCGCCGGCACCGCTGGCCGGGCCGCGAACCCCTGGCCCGCCGGCAAGGGCATGGACCCGATGAAGTTCCTGACCACCTTCGACACCGGGACCGTGACCCGGCTCCCAAACGGGAGGACCCAGCGGGAGTACCGGATCGTCGCCCTGGACGCGGAGGTCGAGGCGGCCCCGGGGGTCTGGTTCCCGGCCTGGACCTACAACGGGACGGTCCCGGGCCCCACCCTCCGCTGCACCGCGGGCGATTCCCTCAAGATCCACTTCTTCAACGAGGGAAGCCATCCCCACACGATTCACTTCCACGGCATCCACCCGGCCAACATGGACGGCGTCTTCGAGCAGGTGCCTCCCGGAGGCCGGTTCACCTACGAATTCCCGGCGGAGCCCTTCGGCGCGTTCCTGTACCACTGCCACACCATGCCCGTGAAGAAGCACATCCACAAGGGGCTCTACGGGGCCTTCATCGTGGATCCGCCCACGCCCCGGCCGAAGGCGACCGAGTTCGTCATGGTCATGAACGGATTTGACACCGACCTGGACGGAGAGAACGAGTTCTATACCGTGAACGGGGTGGCCAACTACTACGTCGAGCGGCCCATCCCGCTCAAGGTGGGGGAGCCGGTCCGGATCTACCTGGTAAACGTGACCGAGTTCGACCTGATCAACTCCTTCCACCTGCACGCGAACATGTTCCGCCTCTACCGGACCGGCACCAGCCTCACCCACTCCGAGTTGACCGACACGGTCATGCTCTGCCAGGGGGAGCGGTGCGTCCTGGAGTTCACCTACCGGACCCCAGGGCGCTACATGTTCCACGCTCACCAGAGCGAGTTTGCCGAGCTCGGCTGGATGGGCTTCTTCGACGTGACGGCGTAGGGAGGACGGGCATGGGCGTTCGCGAGCAGGCGGCGGAAGGCCGGGCGGCGGGCGGGCTCGGCCGGGTGCCGGCGGCCCTCCTCTTCCTGGTGCCGCTGCTGGTCCTCGGGGCCGTGGTGGCGCTGTTTCTCGTCCAGGAGGAGGCCCTCGTCGGCCCCTCCCCCGTTCCCGCCGACGCCCTCCAGAAGCTGGAGGTCGAGCGGGTGACCTTCGAGCCCGGGCTCATCCGGGTGGTGCTCCGCAACAGCGGTCCGGGGGAGGTCACGGTCGCCCAGGTCCTGGTGGACGAGGCCCTCTGGCAGTTCGCCGCGGACCCGAGCCCGACGCTCCCGCGCCTCGGGCGGACGGCGCTCAGCATTCCCTATGACTGGATCCCGGGGGACCCGGTGGAGGTGAAGGTCATCACCTCCGTGGGCCTGGTCTTCACGGCGAGCGTCCCCATCGCGACCGTGACGCCGGTCCCGACGTGGCGGGCGGCAGCCGGGTTCACCCTGCTCGGCGTCTACGCCGGGGTCATCCCGGTCTACCTGGGCCTGCTGTGGCTTCCCTTCCTGCGGCGCCTGGATCGCCGGTGGCGGGACGTCCTGGTGGCCATGACGGCCGGCATCCTCCTGTTCCTTGGGGTGGACGTGATGAAGGAGGCCCTGGAGGTCGCCGGGCGGATCCCGAGCCTGTTCCAGGGGGTGGCACTGGCGGCCATCGGACTCACCCTCGGGATCCTGGGGCTGGCGGCGATCGGGCGGGCAGCCGGGGCCGATGCCGAGGGCCTTCAGCACGAGGCCGGGCGCCGCGCGCTGGCCTACCTGGTGGCGCTCGGGATCGGCCTGCACAACATGGGGGAGGGCCTGGCGATCGGGACGGCTTACGTCCGGGGGGAGATGGCGCTCGGGGCCCTCCTGGTCGTCGGGTTCACCCTGCACAACGCCACGGAGGGCTTCGGGATCGTCGCCCCGATCTCCCGGGACCGGACCGCGCTCCGGCACCTCGTCTGGATGGGCGCGCTGGCCGGCGTCCCCACGGTCGCCGGCACGCTCCTCGGGGGGTTCACCTACTTCGACCCCCTCGCGGTCCTCTTCTTCGCCCTGGGGGGTGGGGCGATCTTCTACGTCATCGGCATCCTGGCCCTGCTGCTCCGGCGGGGGTTCGCGGGGACCGCGGCTCTCACGCAGGCGGCAGGCGTGGCGGCGGGCCTCCTGATCATGTACGGGACCGGGCTCCTCTTGGCCCGGTAGGGACGGTGCGAAACATGCGATGGTCCAGTCCAGGAATCAGACGGCTGCGCGGGCTCCTCGGGGCCGCGCTCGCCGCGGGCGTGGTGCTCCTCGCCGCGGCCTTCGCGGCCCCGTGGGGGCGGCCGGCGGCGCCCGTGCGCGAGATCCGGCTCGAGGCCCGCGGGATCACGTGGAGCGGCGACAACCCGACCCTGACCGCGCGGGTCGGGGAGCGCCTGCGGATCACGGTGCGTAACGCGGAGCCGGGGCCGATCCCGCACGACCTGCGCCTTGTCGGTCCGAACGTCCGGACGACGCGCCTGCTCAAGCCCGGGGAAGAGGCGACGCTGGAGGTTCTGCTCACGCGCCCCGGGCGGTACGTGTACGGCTGTTCGCTGCACCCCGGGCTCATGGACGGGGTGATCGAGGTCGAGGACCGCTAGCAGAATGCCGCGCACCTCGGGTCTTCGGTGCGCTGAGGGCTTGCTGGGGCACCGGTGGAGAGGCGCCGCCGGTGCCTTTTTGCGTGGGGGGGACATGAGGGGGATGCCTCCGGCCGAGGAAGTCCGAGGGGCGGGGGAG
>DASYVA010000059.1 GCA_036000645.1 Candidatus Methylomirabilis sp. | reverse complement strand
CCGGCCCTTCTTCAGGTACTCGGCGCAGGTCTCGGCCTGCTTCCCCCACACGACGATGGTGACGTAGCAGACCTCGTCGCGCCGCTCCCCCGCCTGGGTGGTGTAGGAGCGGTTCACCGCCAGGTCGAAGGAACAGACCGGGGCGCCGCTGGGGGTGTAGCGGAGCTCGGGGTCCCGGGTGAGGTTGCCCATGAGGATCACTTTGTTGAAGTTGGCCATCTAGGACGCCTCCTCGGCGATGGGGGCCGCCGGGGCCTTCTCCGGTGCCGCTGCCCGCCGCGCCCTCGGCTCCTCCACCCGGACGGAGAGATAGCGCAGCACGGGCTCGCTGATCTTCAGGTTCCGCTCCAGCTCCACGAGAGCGGCCGGGGCCGCCGTGAAGCGGCAGAGGACGTATACGCCCTCCCGCTTCTTCTTCATCTCGTAGGCCAGCCGCTTCTTTCCCCACTTCTGCAGATCCTGGACCTGACCGCCCTCCCTCCCGATCAGTCCCTTCAGGCGCTCGATCTCCCCCTCGACCGCCTCCTCCGATAGGGCGGGGTCGTAGACCACGATCACCTCGTAGTTCCGCATCCCGCTCACCTTCCCTCCTGACCCTCGCCCTCGACCGCCCCGGGGGGCCCGCTCGGCGGTCGGACGTTGAGCCGGTTCATGGCGACCGCCAGGCCCTCCCCCAGGATGAGGAGGACCCCCTCGGCGGCCCGCGCGATCATCTCCTCGGCGACCTGCCTCTCGTCGGGGGCGAAGGTCCCCAGGACGTACTCCGGGGTCTCCAGCTTGCCCGGGGGCCGCCCCACGCCCAACCGCAGGCGGGGGAAGGCCTCCGTGCCCAGCGCCTCCTGGATGGCGCGGACCCCCTTGTGGCCGGCGTGTCCCCCCTCTCGGATGACCCGCAGCCGGCCGAGCGGCAGGTCGATGTCGTCGTGGATGACCAGGAGGCGTTCCGGTGGGAGCTGAAGATACTCCATCCAGGCCCGAACCGGCTCCCCGCTGCGGTTCATGTACGTCTGGGGCAGAACGAGGGTGACCGGTACGCCGGCCAGCGTGGCCGTCCCGAAGCCGCTGTCGAAGCGCCGCCGCCGACAAGAAACCCCGGCGGCCGCCGCCACCGCCTGGAGGACCCGGAACCCGACATTGTGGCGGCTCGCCCTGTACTCTCGCCCCGGGTTCCCCAGGCCCACCACCAGCCACACCCGCGGGCCCGCCTATTTCCCTTCCTTCTCTTTCTCTCTCCGGGGCGCCTCCGCCTTCTTGCCCGGCTCGGGCTTCTTCGCCGCCTCGGGCTTCTTCGCCGCCTCCGCCTTCGGGGGAGCGGCGCCCTTCTTCGCGGGCTCCTTCGCCCCTTCTTCGCCCTCGGGCTCCTCGGCCTCCGCCTTGCGCCCCACCAGCTCCGGCTCTGCGGGCACCTCCGGCGCCACCGGCTCCTCCGCCTCCACCCGCGGCGCCGAGACCATGGCCACCACCTGCCCGGGGTCGGCCTCGACCACGACTCCCTCGGGAACCTGCAGATCCTTTACGTGGAGGGCGTCGCCGAGATCGAGGGCGCTCACGTCCAGGGTGATCCGCTCCGGGATCGCGGCCGGGAGGCACCTGACCTCTAGCTCCCAGAGCGCGTGCTCCAGGATCCCCCCCTTGCCGGTGACCCCCACGGGCGTCCCCGTCAGTTCCACCGGGACCTTCACTGCGATCGCCCGCGTCATCGAGATGCCCAGGAAGTCGGCGTGCAGCGGGACCCCCTGCACCGGGTCGGTCTGGAGCTCCTTGACGAGAACCTTCCGGCTCTCCACCCCCCCGTCCGTCTTCACCTGCAAATTAATGATGACGTTCTCCCCTGCCTCTAACGCCCCCTGCAGCGCCTTGGGACTGACGCTCAGCAACAGGGGCTCCCCCTCCCCGTACAGGACGGCGGGGATGCGGCCCGTGCGGCGCAGCCGCTTGGCCGCCCCCTTCCTCCGCTCCGTCCGCTGCTCGGCGATCAGGTCCACGAACTCCATACTCCCTCCCCCTACACGAAGAGGCTGCTGACCGACGCTTCCTTGTGGATCCGGTCAATGGCCTCCCCGAGCAGGGCGGCCACCGAGAGGACCGTGATCTTCTTCGAGGAGCGGCGCTCGTCCAGGGGGATGGTGTTGGTCACCACCACCTCCTCGATCCCGGAGGTATCGATCCGCTCCACGGCCGGCCCCGAGAGGACCGGGTGGGTGCAGGAGGCGTAGATGCGGCGAGCCCCCTGCTCCTTCAGGGCGGCGCCGGCCTGGGTCAGGGTCCCGGCGGTGTCCACCATGTCGTCCACCAGGATCGCATCCTTGCCGGCCACATCCCCCACGATGTGCATCACCTTGGCCTCGTTGACTCCGGTCCGGCGCTTGTCGATGAAGGCCAGAGAGGTTCCGAGCCGCTTGGCGAAGGCCCGGGCCCGCTCCACCCCCCCGGCGTCGGGGGAGACCACCACCGCGTCCTTCCACTGCCGGTCCTGGAAGTACCGCAGGAACACCGGGGCGGCGAAGAGGTGGTCCACCGGGATGTTGAAGAACCCCTGGATCTGGCCGGCGTGCAGGTCCATGGTCAGGAGCCGGTGCGCCCCCGCCACCGTGACGAGGTCCGCGACCAGCTTGGCCGAGATGGGGACCCGGGGCTGCACCTTCCGGTCCTGGCGGCCGTAGCCGTAGTAGGGGAGGACGGCGGTGATCCGCTGGGCCGACGCCCGCTTCAGGGCATCCAGCATGACGAGGAGTTCCATGAGGCTCTGATTCACCGGCGGGCAGGTCGGCTGGATCACGAAGACGTCGGCCCCCCGGACGTTCTCCTCGATCTGGACGAAGATCTCCCCGTCGGAAAACTGGGAAACCTCCGCCTGCCCCAGGCGCATCCCCAGGTAGTCGGCGATCTCCTGGGCGAGCTGGGGATTGGCGTTCCCCGTGAAGAGGATCAGTCGGCTCACCGTCACCCCCCCGCGCCCCCGCCGGGCGTTCCCCCCCGCCCGCGGCCCCTGGCTGGGGCGGGAGGATTCGAACCTCCAGATACGGGATCCAAAGTCCCGCGCCTTACCGTTTGGCCACGCCCCACCGCGCCCCAGGAAGGGAAGCCGGTGGAAACCCCCCGGGGCCCCTCTCGGACGTCATAATGAAATCAGCGGGCCGCCAACCGCCCGCCGTCCCCAACGGTCCTCGCCCCCCGATCCTGTCCGCCCCACATGAGCTGAGCGCCCTCATTATAGTCTCCGATGGGCTAAAGACAAGCGAATTACGCGGGGGAAGGCGATGCGCCCCGCGGGCCAGCAGAGGAGGCAAGGCCAGAGGTACCTTACCATTCCCCGCCCGGACAAGGCAACCCGGGCCCGCGGGCCGACTGACCCGGCCCCCGGTCGGGGGTGCACCGGGCCGCCTCAGGGGCGGCCGGCGCGCCCGCGGGCGGCGAGGAGGACGGCGACGATCGTCATGCCGTCCAGGATCTCACCCGCCAGGACCATGCGGAGGACCTCGGCGAAGGGAAAGGGGCGGACCTCGATGAACTCGGTCTCATCCGGCGGGAGCGCCAGGCGCTCCATGCCCTCCCCGAGGAACAGGTGGGCCGTCTCGTCCAGGACGCTCTTGCTGGTGTGGTAGGTGCAGAGGGGGGTGAGCCGCCCGGGCCGGTAGCCGATCTCCTCCGCCAACTCGCGCCGGGCTGCCTCCTCGACCGACTCGCCGGCGTGCACCCCTCCCGTCGGCATCTCCCAGGTCATCCGGCCGGCCACGTAGCGGTACTGCCGGACCAGGAGGACCGTGTCGGGGTCGAGGAAGGGAAGGATGCCCACGCACTCCCCGCAGGTGACCACGCCGTAGATGGTGGTCCGCCCGTCGGGAAGCTCCACCAGGTCCTCCCGGAGGGCGAGCCACCGGTTGTGGTAAATGGGGGTGCTCGAGAGGGTGTTCCAGGGCCGCTCGGACAGCCTCGTCATCTCGGCCGCTCCCTGAAGAAGTCCCGCGTGTGGCGGGGAAGGTCCGTCTCCGTGCGCGCGAGGGACACCTGGAGCCGCTCCAGGTCCTCGGGGGTGTCGATGTCCAGCCAGGTGGGGAGGGACGCGACCGTGAGCCCCAGCCCCTCCGCCCGGCGGAGGGTCTCGGGGAGGACCCGATCCGTGCTCCAGGCGATGCCCTCGAAGAGCTGCCGGTGGAGCCGGCGCAGCCCGACGAGGTAGTAGCCGCCGTCCTCGCAGGGCCCCAGGACCACGTCCGCCGCCGGGCCGGCGATCAGGTCCACCGCCTGCTGGAGCAGCCCGGGGGGCAGGGTGGGCGTGTCGCTGTCGATCGCCAGGGCCCCGGCGTATCCCTGCGCAAAGAGGGCGGCGAAGGTGCCCGCCAGCCTGGCGCCGAGGTCCTCGCCCCGCTGCGGGAGCAGTCGGAAGTCCGGGGCGACGGCCTCGAAGAACGCGCGCCCCTCCTCCGGAGTGTAGGCGATGGCCGGGCGGGCCCCCTGGAGCGAGCGCACCTGCTCGATCTTGTCGAGGAGGAAGCAGCGGTACAGCTCCGCCGCCTCCGCGCCGGAGAGGGGAGGGCAGAGCCGGGTCTTCACTTCCCCGGCCCGCGGCGCCTTCGCCATGATCGCGACCGCAAGCGGCCCCATGCTGCCGCGCTCCCTCAGAGGTCGCGGAGGCGGACCACGGCGACCCGGTCCTCGCTCTTGAGGGCGAGGTAGAGCAGGCCGGCCTCCGGGTCCAGCGCCGCGCTCGAGACGTTGCGGGGGATCCGCCGCGTCGCGACGACCGCGAGCGACGCCTCCGCGAGGATGGCGAGGGTGTTCCCCCGGTTGTTCACCACGTAGGCCCGGCCCGCGGTCCCGTCCAGCGCGATCCCGATCGGGTAGGCGCCGACCGCGAGGGTGGCCAGCACCCGCCCGGCGCGGCCGTCCAGAACGCTCACGCTGCCCGCCTCGGTATTGAGCACGTACACGAGCCCCGTCCGGGGATTGACCTTGAGGTGCGTCGGGCCCCGCCCGACGGGAAGCTGCGCGAGGACCGTCCCGCGCGCCCCGTCCAGCACAGCCACCCGATCCTCCTTCACGCTCACCACGAACACCCGCCCCGTCCCGGGGTCCACGGCCACCCCGCCGGGGCCCGGCCCCAGCGCCACCGTGAAGAGGACCCGGCCAGTCCGGCCGTCAAAGGCTGTGAGGGTTCCCTCCGCCTCGTTGCCGACGAAGACCCGATGCGAGGCCGGGTCGGCGGCGATCCCGTGGGGGTGCCTCCCCACCGGGACGCGGAACCGCTCCGCGAGGTCCCGCGTGCCGAAAGCCGCCACGAACCCGCTCCCCTCGTTGGGGGCGTAGAGGAGCCCGATCCCCTCATCCACCGCCAGGTGGCGCGCCCGGGTCTCGAGCCGGACGGTCCCGACCCGCTCCCCTCCGGAGCGCAGGACAGTGACGGTCGCGCTCCCTTCGTCGGCCACGAACAGGAGGCCCGACCCGGGGTCAAAGACGACGTCCTCCGGCCACTGCCCGACCGGGACCGTCGCCACCCGGGGGACCTCTCGGGCCAGCGGACAACCGGCCAGCGCGAGCGTGAGCGCGAGGAGACACCGGAGCGCCCCCCGCCTCCCGCCCTCCACGCCGCCGCGCACGCCCCCCTCCCGGATCACCGGGTCACGCGGAAGGCCCCCCGGACGGCCCGGCCGGCGCAATCGGTCACCGCGAAGGTGCCTCGGATCTCCTGGGCCGTCGCCGACGCCTCCCCGCGGTACTCGGCCCGGCAGTCCCCGAGCAGGGAAGCCGTGTAGCGGAGCCGCTCCCCATCGAGCGTCCCCCGGAAGCCGCCCGCCAGGGTGGACTGCAGGCGCAGGATCCCGTCCAGGGTGCTCCCGCGCTGGGCCAGCACCAGCGCGAGCCGCTGCACCTCCCCGCCCGAGGTCATGGTGCCGTACCAGGTCCCGCTGAGTGGACCCTGCGCCGGCCGGCCCCGCTTGCTGTCGTGGAAGGCGTACACCTTCCCATCCATGGACCCGCTGTAGAGGGAGCCGTCCGGGCCGATCACCGGCGAGGAGATCAGGGTCCCTCGGGTCTGGAACTCCCACAGCAGCCGGCCGGTCTCCCCGGACGCCGGGGGCGCGATCGCGTAGATCTTCCCGTTGTCGGCGCCGAGGTACACCGTCCCATCCGGCGCCAGGACGGGCGAGGTCTCGATGGTCGTCCCGATCCGGTACCGCCAGGTGACCCGCCCCCGCGCGCCGAAGAAGCCCCGCCCCTCCCGGAGGGCGTAGAGGTACCCGTCCTTCGGGCCGAGGTAGATGGTCCCGTCGGGGCCCAGCGCGGCGGAGGAGAAGATCGCGTATTCGGTGAACTGGGTCTTGAACGTCCAGAGCCGCTCGCCGGTGGCGGAGTTCAGGACATAGACGAGGCCGTCATTGCCGCCGATGACGAGGCGCCCTGTCCCGTCCAGCGCCGGGGCGTTCTCGAACCCTCCCGTCTTCCCCCGGCTGCCGCTGGTGAAGGTCCAGCGGACGGTCGGCTCCCGCTGGCCGGCGGCCGGTTCCTGGAGGGCGTACACCGTCCCGTCCATCGAGCCGAAGTAGACGGTCCCGTCTGGGCCGACGGCCGGCGACGAGAGCATGTCCCCCCCCGTCTGGAAGTGCCATTTGATCCGGGCCGGCCCGGTCCCCGCGGGGGGCGCAATCGCGTAGAGCCGCCAGTCGTCCGCCCCGAGGTAGATCGTGCCGTCGAGGCCGACCCCCGGGGACGTCTGGACCCCGGTGCCCAGGTCCACGCTCCACCCCACCTCCCCGAGGATGCCGGCCGGCGGCGGCCGGACGCCGTACACCTTTCCGTCCTTCGCCCCGAACACGACCGTCCCGTCCCGCAGGATGGCCGGGGTCGAGTAGATGCCGAAGGTGTCAAACCCGGTCGGGAAGGCCCAGCGGATCTCGCCGCTCTCCGGGTCGAGGCCGTAGAGGATCCCGTTGTTGGCCCCGAGGTAGACCGTCCCGTCGGGACCGATCACCGGGTCGGTCTCGATGCCGCCGTTCTGCTCGGCGCGCCCCGTGGAGAAGGTCCACTTCAGCGCCCCCGTCCGGGGGCCGCTCACGGCGCTCCGGCCGGTGTTCCAGAGGTCGTGCCGGTACTTGGGCCAGTGGCTTTGGGCCAGGGGGGCGAGGGCGGCCGGGGGGACCGGCGCCGTCTGCGCCAGGACGGCCCCGACGGCCCCCCCGGCCAGCAGGGCCACCACGACGAGGGCCACCCCCGTACCGCGTCTTCGCATCCGTCCGCTCCTCATTCCGTGACTCCCGCGTCGGCCCGCGCGACCCTCAGGCCGCCTTCCCCGCGCTGATCCGGCCCCCCTCCGCGGCCGCGAGCGGGACCCGGTTTCCGGCCACCGTCTGGAGGACAGTGAGGGCGCCCACCGTCAGGAACCCGGCCGCGTAGAGGCCGAGGAACGGCAGGGCCCCGTAGTGCCCCTGCTGCCAGAAGGAGGCTGCGGTGGCCGCGCAGTAGAGCCCGAGCCCGATCTCCACCAGGCCGCCCCACGGGCGCCCGCCCCCGTAGGCCTTCCCCCGCCAGGACCCGCCGCCCGCGCCGATCCCGAACTTGGGCGTCCGGACGAACTCCCGCGCCCTCCCCCGAAAGGCCCCCAGGACGGCCAGACTGGTGCTCCACGCCACCCCCACCCCGATCACCATGATCGTCGGCAACTGCCAGAGGCGCCGCCCCCCGGCCGGCTCCAGGACGCGCTGGGCGTAACCCAGCATGCAACCCGGGCCGAAGATGCCAAGGCCGAAGGCAAGGCTCAGCCCCAGCAGGACTGACGGCGGGGGGGTCACGTCCCGGAGGCCAAGGAGCGGTGCCGAGAGGAGGACCCCGGTCAGCATCAGGGGATGGATCATGTAGTAGGTCAGGTGAATGAAGGCCTGGTACTTGGTCCAGGCGGGGAGCGGCGCCCGGAGGACGGCGGGGAGGAGCTTCATCGCCGTCTGGATGGAGCCCTTCGCCCACCGCCGCTGCTGGGACTTGAACCCCGTCACCAGGACCGGCAGCTCCGCCGGGCAGGTGAGGTCGGGCCGGTACAGGATGCGCCACCCCTTGAGCTGGGCCCGGTAGGAGAGGTCCAGATCTTCGGTCAGGGTGTCGTGGGCCCACCCCCCCGCGTCCAGGATGGCCGCCTTGCGCCAGACCCCGGCGGTGCCATTGAAGTTCAGGAGGAGCCTCCCCCAGCAGCGGGCCGCCTGCTCGACGCCGAAGTGGCCGTCAATCCCCAGGGCCTGGGCCACGGTCAGGAGGGAGTAGTCCCGGTTGAGGTGCCCCCAGCGCGTCTGGACGACGGCCACGCCCGGCTCGGCGAAGTGCGGGATGGTCCGCTCGAGAAAGTCGGGCGGGGGGACGAAGTCGGCGTCGAAGATCGCGAGGAACTCCCCCCGCGCCTCCGCGCACCCGGCCGCGAGGGCGCCGGCCTTGAAGCCGGTCCGCACGGCGCGGCGGAGATGGGCGACCCGGAGCCCCTGCGCCCGGAGCCGGCCGGCGCACTCCGCGACGACCCCGCTGGTCTCGTCGGTGGAGTCGTCCAGTACCTGGATCTCGAGCCGGTCCGCCGGATAATCCAACCGCGCAACAGCCTCGAGCAGGCGGCGGGCCACGTACCGCTCGTTGTAGAGCGGGAGCTGGACCGTGACCACGGGCCAGACCGCGGGAGCCGGCGGTGGCGGCGCCGCCTCGGCCCGGCGCCGGTGCCACCAGTGCACCGCCAGCATCACGTAGGCGTTGAGGCCGTACAGGAAGAGGCCGACGAGGGTCACCAGGTACAGCAGGCCCACGAGGGCCTGGAGGATCACGGGCATGGCGGCTGTCCCACCGGCCTGTGCCCGCGCAGGCCGAGCGTCCGGGGCTCCGGGCCGGCGGCTCCGGGCAAGAGCCCGGTGCGGCCCCTGCCCCACTCCCAGGCGAGGAGGCCGTAGAGGGGGAGAAACTCCACCGCCCGGACCCAGAGGGGGAGCCCCGCCGGCTCCCAGGCGTACTTGAGGTACGAGAGGACGACGGCCCCGCTGAAGTAGAGCCACGCCGCGGAGGGCTGGACCGCAACAAACGGGAGGATCCACAGCACGTACCACGGATGCATGGCCGTCGGCACGAAGAGGAGGTAGGCGGCCGCAGCCCCCATCGCGGCCCCGAAGATCCCGGCGAAATCCTCGGTGCGCCGCCAGGCGATCAGCAGCAGGACGACGGCCAGCAGCCCGAAGAGCAGCAGCATGACCACGCCCCGCGCCACCTCGCCGCCGAGGCCGATGCCCTGGCTGAGGAAGAAGCGGAGGCCCACGTTGAAGTCCTCGGCGCTCCCGAAGTACTCCGGGAGGAAGCCGGTGACACCGCTCCCCGCCCCCGCCAGGTACGGGAAGTAGCCCGCCGCCACCACGCCTGCGCAGGCGGCCGGGAACCGCCACTCGCCGCGCCGCCACCAGGCGAGAAGCAGGACCGCCGGGTACAACTTCAGCAGGACGGCCACCCCCAGGGCCGCACCGGCCGGCACCCCCCGTCCCTCCTGCCGCCACCGGAGCGCGAGGAGGAGCGCCGGCAGAAGGGCCGCGTCCAGGTGCCCCGCCTGCACCCCCTCGAAGACGGCCAGCGGCGCCCACGCGTACAGAAGGACCCCGCTCGGGGGGACCCCCATCCGGCGGAGCAGCCCAAGGAGGAGCACCGCCGTGACGACCTCACATCCGAGCAAGAAGAGCCTCCACCCCAGGATGCTGTCCGAGGCGATGGCCGTGAGGGCGGCGAACAGCACCTGCGCTCCTGGCGGATAGATGGTTGGCTTGTCCGGCCGGTTGATGTGGGGGAAAACGGCCGGATCGCGGAGGGGGGCGAGCGCCTCAGCGGCGGGCGGATACTGGTAGGGATTGATCCCGGCCCGCTGGACCCGCCCGTCCCACAAGTAGCGGTAGAGGTCCGAAGACAGGACCACCGGACTCGGGAGCAGGACGAGCCGGAAAAGGAAACCGAACCCGAGGATCAGGCCGAGCAGGACCCGGTCCGCGGACCGGCGACGCACCACCACCCACGCTGTCAGCAGATAGAGAAGGAAGAGACCCAGGGAGAGGGCGACGAAGGCGACGAGGGGTTCCGGCCCGGCGCCGGGCACCCAGGGGAAGCCGAGCGCGTAGCCGAGCAGGCTGAGAGCCCCGAGCCCCCCGACGAGCATCCGGACCCGCCAGACGTCGCCCATCCCCTCCTCTCCGCTCAAACGGCACGCAGCAGGAGGCGCGCCCAGGCCGCGTCCGCCGCCCGCTGGCGCAGCGCCGGCTCGAGGACCCGGTCGAGCCCCAGGACCCGCCCGGCCCCGCAGAGGGCGAAGCAGAACTGGGGGAGGGTGAGGAGGACCCAGATCCAGCCCCACTCCCCGGGGACGTTGAACGCCCCCAGCGCGATGTTCACCTGCCAGAGGAAGCCCCCGAGGCCGGCCAGGCGGGTCAGGAGCCCGAACAGCAGGAGCACCCCCAGGCCGAGCTCGGTGAGGAACGTGAGCATCCCGAAGAGCGTGAAGTTGGGGAGCACCACCCCCTGGAGGAACGCCGTGTACCATCCGAAAGTGGGGTGGGCGATCTCCTTCTCGATGAACCCGTGCAGCCAGCCGAACCGGTGCCCGTCCGTGATGACCCAGGGGGCCTTCTGCCAGGCCATGTCCAGGTACAGGAGCCCGAAAGCGATCCGGAAGAGGGCAAGCGGCCAGAGGGGGCCGCGGGTCGCAATGCCGACTCGGTCGCTCTGCATCCTCACGCCTCCTTCCCCTCAGATACTCCAGCGCAGCCCGCACCCCCGGCACGGATCGGGCGGGACATCGCTCTCGAAATCGGTCCGGAACTGCTGGTAGCGCTCGCCGTTCCAGACCGCCGCGAACTCCTGCTCGAGGACGTTCCCCAGGACGGCCCCCCGGTAGTTCTTCGCGCTCCAGGGGGCGATGCAGCAGGGCAGGACGTTGCCGTTGGCGGTCACGTAGCTCACGGTCCAGGGGCGCTGGCAGCCGGACCAGGGGCGCCTGCCCGCCTCCGTCCCCCGGAGGCTCTCCAGCGGGGTGGTGAGCCCCGACGCCTTGAGCGCGACCCCGAGTGTCCGGCCGAGACCCTCTGCCTCGACGATCAGGGCCTCCTGCCGCTCGTAAAGCCCCCCGTGCAGCGACTGCTCCTGGACGGCCAGCCCGTGGCCGGTGAAGACGAGGCGCTGAACATAGACCTCCGGGACGGCGATCGCGGCGGCGAGCCGGACCAGGGCGGGCAATTCGTGCAGGTTCACCTTCATCGCCGTGAACCAGAGGGAGACCCGGGGGGACTGGCGCTCCATCCGCCGCTTGAGGTCCACCAGGTCTCGCACGTTTTCCACGACCCGGTCGAACCGATCCACCCCCCGGACCCGCGCATACAACTCCCGGCTGGCCGCGTCGAGGGAAACCCGGAACTCGTCCAGCCCGCTCTCGACGAGCCGGACGGCCCGCTTCGGGGTCAGGCCGATGGTGTCGGAGTTGAAGAGGACCGCCGCGCCCCGACCCTTGAGGTAGGCGATCATGGCGAAGAGCTCGCGGTTGAGGAGCGGCTCGCCGATGCCGTGCAGGACGACCCGGTCTAGGGCGGGGAACTGCTCCACGATCCTCGTGAGTTCCGCCAGGGTGAGGTCCTTCGGCGGCTCCAGGGTGAGGAACGTGCGGATGCAGGTCTGGCACTTCGAGTCGCAGCGGTTGGTCGTCTCGAGGTACAGCGTCCGGGGCAGGGTCGCGGCGACGGGGGGACGCTTCGGCTCGCCCATCTCGTTCCTCCGGGCAGCAGGCTAATACAAACGATAGAATGAAAATGACACCGTCCGGGTCCTGTCGCCGGCGCCGCCCCGGCCCCCGGCCCCCCTGGGGAACCCTCCCGTGGTTCCCCCCATCGGCCCAGAGCCGATGGGCCCCCCCTCCGCACCGGGGGCCTTCGGGCGGCATCCGGCGCCACCCGGACCGTGTGTCACACCATTCATGTCTTTTGCATTAGCCCGCGGAGACCACGGTCGTGCAGGCGCTGCCCACCTTGGGCAGGTCCTCCCCGACCGCCCGCTCGCAGGAGAGCGCGATCCGGTCCTTCCGGGCGAAGGGACAGTAGGGATCGGGGGCGTCCAGGCTGCCGACCAGCGCCCGCCGACCCGCGCAGCCCCCCCGGCAGGGACACCCGTCGCAGGCGGCGGGGATCCGGCGAGCCGCCAGGAACTCGGGCGCCTCGACGATCCGCTCCCCCAGCGCGCACAGATCGGCGAGGGTCAGGCGGCTGTGCGGCCAGTAGGTGCACGGGAGGATCCGGCCGTCCGGGGCGACGCGGACCGTGGAGCGGCCGCACCCCGGCCCCGCGAACCCCTCGATGCCGAGAACCGCCGCCAGGACCGGCTCGGTCGTCGCCACCAGCCGGGTGGCGCCGAGGAGCCGCCGGAACCCGTCCCAGAACTGCGCGTAGGTCAGGGTGAATCGGTCCGTCTTCGCCGGCTGATAGACGTTCACCCGCAGCCTGGCGCCCCGTGCGGCGGCGACCCGGGCGACGGCCGGCAGCTGCTCGAAGTTGATGCTCATCATCACGGCGGTCACGGTGACCCGCACCCCCAGCGTGGCGCACCGCTCCAGGGCAGCCATCACGGTCCGCCAGTTCCCCCGTCCCCGAAAGGCATCGTGCTCGCGTTCGGTGGGGAAATCCAGGGAGAACTCCACGCTGTGGAACCGCCGGACGGCATCGTCCGGGAGGACGTCGATGCTCAGGCCGTTGGAGGTGATGCTGGCCGTGATCCCCCGCGCGGCCGCGTAGTCCAGGATGGCGTGGTACTCGGGGTGCAGGCCGTTCTCTCCGACCCCAAGGTTGAGGGAGCGGACGGGGATGCTCTCGCACACCTGCCGCACGTCCCGGAGGGAGAGGCGCTCGACCAGCATGTCCGGGCGGTAGCAGTGGGGGCAGCGGAGGTTGCACTCGTTGGTCAGGCCGAGGCCGACGGAGAATGCCATCGCGCTACCTCCTCCAGGCATACCGCAGGGTGGTCGAGAGCAGGCGATAGCCCGCCAGCAGGCTCCCGCGCAGTGTGCCACCCACCTTCGACCGGCCGATCCGCCGGCGACACCGGACGGGGACCTCCACGACCCGGTAGCCCCGCCGGGCCGCCTTCACGATCATCTCCACGGGCCAGCCGTGGGTCTTCTGCTCCATCCCCAGGCCCCGCAGGACTTCCGCCCGGATGGCCCGGAACGGGCCGATGTCGGTGAGCCGGAGGCCGTACAGCAGCCGCAGGAGGAAGGTGACCAGTCGATTGCCGAGGCGCTGGTGCGGGCTCAGCGCGCCCGCCTCCAGGTCGCCCGAGAGGCGCGAGCCGAGGACCAGATCGGCTCGCCCCTCGAGCAGCGGCGTGAGGACGCGCGCCATGTCGGCCGGATCATCGCTCCGGTCGCCGTCGAGGAAGACGAGCACGTCGGCTTCCCGGGCCGCCAGGGCCCCGGCCAGGCAGGCCGCGCCGTAGCCCCGCACCGCCTCCGAGACGACACGGGCCCCGGCGGCTCGCGCCGCCGCCGCTGTCCGGTCCACGCTGCCGTTGTCCACCACGATGATCTCCCGGACCAGGTTCCGGGGCACCTCGCGGACGACCTCGCCGATGGCCGCCTCCTCATCGAGGGCAGGAATGACCACCGCGATCCGCATCCGTGTCCCGTCGGCCCTCAGGGCCTCCGGCCCCCCGCGAGCTGGTGCCAGATGACCTCCAGGCGTAGCCGTCCGTGCGGGCTGCCGAGATAGGCCCGGTAGGCGGATGCACCCTTTGCGAAGGCCGTCAGCATGACCTGGCGGACCCTAATGCGGGCGGATCGGATTTCCCGGGGCGGGGCCTCCCGAACCGCGCTCCCCGCTGGAGGCCCCGGAGTGATGAGGCCCGAATTATAGTGGCGCAGGACCCCTGAAAACAAGGGGGGCCGGCCCTCGGCCCCGATGCGGGCCTTCCGCCCCAACTCACCTTGAGGTACGGCCCCAGGCAACATCCTGGATCACCGGGGGGGGTTGCCGCCTCTTGACACCGGCGCCGGGCCGGGCAATCCTTCCCCCCCCTCCCCGGAGGTCCGGAATTGCCAGGCAAGCGCCAGGACGCCCACGACTCTCCCCGCCCGGGAACCGGGCCTGCCGAATACGCTCCGGGGGACTCGCCCTCCTCGGAGCCCCGGCTCGCCCCCCCACCTCCCGTGCAGGGGGAACCCCCCGTCGGCTGGCGGACCACTCTCGGGCTCTTCCTCGTGACGCTTGCCACGCTCATGTACGAGGTGCTCCTCACACGCATCCTGAGCGTGACCATGTGGTACCACTTCGCCTTCATGGCGATCTCCGTGGCGATGTTCGGGATGACCGTCGGGGCCCTCGTCGTCTACCTCGCCCCCGCCCGGTTCCCCCCCCACCGGACCCCGGTTCACCTCGCCTCCGGCGCCCTCGGCTTCGCCGGATCCTCCGTCCTCACCTTCCTCCTCCACCTCCAGATCCCCTTCACCCCGGGTATCTCCCCGGCGGCCTTCGCGGTGCTCGGGCTCACCTACGTCCTCCTCTCCGTTCCCTTTGTCTTCGCCGGCATCGCCGTCTGCCTGGCCCTCACGCGCTTCCCCCGGCGCGTGGGGAGCCTTTACGCCGCCGACCTCACCGGCTCCGCCCTCGGGGCCTTCGCGCTGATCGGGACCCTGCACTTCACCGACGGTCCCACCGCGGTCCTCGTGGTCGCGCTGCTGGCCGCCTGCGGCGCGGCCGCCTTTGCCGCCGGCGCTCCGGCGCTCCTCCGACGGCTCACACTGCTCGCGACCCTCCTCCTCACCGCCGCGGCCGCGGGCCATGGCCTCCTCGTGGCCCGGGGCGTCCCACTCCTCCGCCTGACGTGGGTGAAGGGGAGTCCCGAGCCCCCGCCCCTCTACGAGAAGTGGAACGCGTTCTCCCGGATCCTCGTGACCGGGGACCCCGATGCCCCGACCCCTGCCTTCGGCTGGGGCCTCAGCCCCGCCTACCCGCGGGAGCGGACCCTCCGCCAGCTGCACCTGAGCATCGACGGCTCGGCCGGGAGCATCCTCACCGCCTTCGACGGGGACCTGGGAACCCTCGAGCATCTCAAGTACGACGTCACGAACGTCGCCCACTACCTCCGGCCGGATGCCCGCGTCCTTGTCGTGGGCACGGGCGGGGGACGGGACGTCCTGGCGGCCCTCGCCTTCGGGCAGCGGTCCGTGCTGGGTGTGGAGCTGAACGAGGACATCCTCCGCACGGTGAACGGGCGGTTCGGGGCCTTCACGGGACACCTCGACCGGCATCCCCGCATCCGCTTCGTCAACGACGAGGCCCGCAGCTACCTCGCCCGAAGTCCGGAGCGGTTCGACCTCATCCAGGTATCGCTCATCGACACCTGGGCCGCCACCGCCGCCGGCGCCTTCGCCCTCAGCGAGAATGCTCTCTACACCATCGAGGCCTGGCAGACGTTCCTTGACCGCCTCGCCCCGACCGGGCTGCTCAGTGTCTCGCGCTGGTACTACCGCGACCGGCCGGGTGAGATGTACCGTCTCACCGCCCTGGCGAGCGCCGCGCTCCTGCGGCGCGGCGTCGCCCGCCTCCGGGACCACGTCGCCGTCGTCCGGCACCGGACCCGGTCGGAGGCGGGCGAGGCCCCGGATGGGATCGGGACGCTCCTGCTGAGCCCGGTCCCCCTCGCCCGGGAGGATTTGGCGACCTTGGACGCCGCCGCGGGGCGGCTCCGCTTCGAGGTCGTGCTGAGCCCGGCGGTCGCGCCCGAGCCCACCTTCGCGGCGCTGACCTCCGGGGAGGACCTGGACGCCTTCGTCGCGGCCTTCCCGCTCGATATCGCGCCCCCCACGGACGACCGGCCGTTCTTCTTCCAGCTACTCCGGCTCACCGACATCTTCCGCCCCGACCGCTTCGAGCAGGGGCTGCAGTCCTTCAACTTGCAGGCGGTCTTCGTCCTCGGGACCCTGCTCCTGACTGTGGTCGGCCTGACGGCCCTCTGCCTCATCATCCCCCTCGCCCTGACGAGCCGGCGGGAGACGTTGCGGGGGGCCGCGCCCTGGTTCCTCTACTTCGGGGGCATCGGGGCGGGCTTCATGCTCGTCGAGATCGCTCTGCTGCAGCGGCTGATCCTCTTCCTTGGCCACCCAACCTACAGCCTCTCCGTCGTCCTCTTCACCCTCCTCCTCGGAAGCGGCCTCGGGAGCGCCCTGAGCGCGAGGTGGCCCGGGAGGGGCTGGGGCGCGGGCCTGTTCGGGATGCTCCTCGGGGTCGGGCTGCTCACCCCTCCACTGACGGCCGCGCTGCAGGGCATGGACACCCCGGGGCGCATCCTCGCCACGGCGGGCTTCCTCTTCCCCCTCGGGCTGTTCATGGGGTTCCCGTTCCCGACCGGGATGAAGGCGGCGGCGCGCCGGCTTCCGCCCGTGACCCCCTGGCTCTGGGGGATCAACGGCGCGACCTCGGTCTGCGGGTCGGTGGTGGGCGTGGCGATCGCGCTCGCATCGGGGATCTCCACGGCCTACTGGACGGGGGTAGCCGCGTACCTGGTGGCATTCGCGGGCATCGGGTGGGGGATGCGCCGGGGGGTTTGAAGGGGTTCAGGAGAGAGCGACGGTCCGGATGGGGTTCTCGGGGAGGGTGCGGCAGAGCCAGGCCTCATGGCCCTCGTCCTTCAAGGTGTCCCTCCAGGCCCGGGCCGCGTCCCGTCCCGGCGCAAAGCCGAAGAGCGCGGCGCCGGTGCCGGTCAGGCCGACCGGCGCGGCCCCCAGCGTCTGAAGACGCACCTTCAGCGCGGCCAGGTCGGGCCGGGCCGCGAACACCACCTCTTCAAGCCTATTGGTGGCCATGCCGAGCAAGGCCTCCGTCTGCCCGGCGGCGGCCGCCGCCTGCCAGGCCGGGTCGGGCGAGCGGCGCGGCCCGGGCGCGAACTGCGCGTAGGCCCAGGCGGTGGAGACCGGCCCGCCCGTCCGCGCCAGGACCACCCAGCGGGGGGGCGGGGGGGGGAGGTCGGCCACCTGCTCCCCGCGGCCGGTGACGAGGGCCGCCCCCCCGGAGAAGAAGAAGGGGACGTCCGAGCCCAGGCCGGCGGCGAGATCGAGCAACCGCTCCCGGGTGAGCGGGCGCCCCGCCATCGCGTTGAGCGTCCCGATGACAGCCGCCGCATCGCTCGGGGCCCTTCCCCCCCGTGCCCCGGGTTCAGTCGCGCAGATAGTGGCAGGTGTAGCCTCCCGGATTTTTCCTGAGATAGTCCTGGTGGTACTCCTCGGCCGGCCAGAAGTCCGAGGCCGCCACGATCTCGGTGACGATGGGCCGCTTCCACTTCCCCGACGCTTCAACCCGCGCCTTCACCTCTTGGGCGATCCGCCGCTGCTCCTCGTCGAGGGTGAAGATGGCGGAGCGGTACTGGGTGCCGACGTCGTTGCCCTGCCGGTTCCGGGTCGTCGGGTCGTGCAAGCGGAAGAAGGTCTCCAGGAGTCGCTCGTACGGCAGCCGCTCCGGATCAAAGACGACCCGGATCGCCTCGGCATGGCCGGTCGTTCCCCCCTTCACCTGCGCGTAGGTCGCACGGGGCGTGCTCCCGCCGGTGTAGCCGACCTCGGTGTCCAGCACGCCGGGCAGGCCGCGCAGGATGTCCTCCATCCCCCAGAAGCACCCCCCGGCGAAGAGCGCGACCTGGCGCCTCCCCGAGTCCCTGCCAGACGCGCCACCCTCTTCGGACGAGCCAGACTGCCCGAAGACGCCGGCCTTCTCAAAGCGGGCCAGGTACTCCCCGTACCCCGCTTCGGCAAGCTCCTCGAGCGGGACGAAGCGCAGGGCCGCCGAGTTGATGCAGTAGCGCAGCCCGGTCGGCTTGGGCCCGTCGGGGAAGACGTGGCCCAGGTGCGAGGCGGTGTGCTTGGATCGCACCTCGGTGCGCGCCATCCAGAGCGTGCGGTCCTCGCGGGTGGTGAGGGTGTCGGGCTCGAGCGGCCGGGTGAAGCTCGGCCAGCCGGTGCCGGAGTCGTACTTCTCGAGTGACGAGAAGAGCGGCTCGCCGGAGACCACGTCCACGTAGAGGCCGTGCTTCTTGTTGTCCCAGGACTCGTTCTGGAAGGGCGGCTCGGTCCCTTCGCCCTGGGTCACCCAGTACTGCAGCGGTGTCAGCCGCTTCTTGAGCTCCTCGTCGGATGGCTTGACGAACGCTTTCATGCTCCCTCCGTCGCGGCACGGGCCAGTGTCGAGCCGGTGTGTCAGGCAACCCTCTTGGAGGTGAGGACAGCCGCCGGGAAATCCACCTCAGTCTGCGCGACACGGGTGAAATAATCCGTGGAGATCTTCTGTACCACGCCGGCGATGATCTCCGCAACCGCGCCATCGCTAAAGCCGGCGGTCGCCATCCCGAGATGCCCCTCCAGACTCCTCCTCGTCTTCGGGCTTTCTGGTGCCGGCGGGCGTTCGGAGGATTCCATGGCCAGGCAATGTAGGGACCCCCGGAACCAGCCGGCGCGCTGGAGCAACCTCACCGGTGAGGTCCTCGCCGGAAACAGCGCCGGCGTGCCGCGGCACCTCAGCCGGTACGCCGAGGGGGACCTGGTGGGGCTCAGGCGAGGGCGGTGGCGCGGATGGGGTTCTCGGGGAGGGTGCGGCAGAGCCAGGCCTCATGGCCCTCGTCCTTCAAGGTGTCCCTCCAGGCCCGGGCCGCGTCCCGTCTCGGCGCAAAGCCGAAGAGCGCGGCGCCGGTGCCGGTCAGGCCGACCGGGGCGGCCCCCAGCGTCTGAAGACGCACCTTCAGCGCGGCCAGGTCGGGCCGGGCCGCGAACACCACCTCTTCAAGCCTGTTGATGGCCATGCCGAGCAGGGCCTCCGTCTGCCCGGCCGAAGCGGCGGCCGTCCAGGTCGGATCCGGGACCCGTCGCTCCCCGGGCGCGAGCCGCCCGTAGGCCCAGGCGGTGGAGACCGGCCCGCCCGTGAGTGCCAGGACCAGCCAGCGGGGGGGCGGGGGGGGAAGGTCAGCCACCTTCTCCCCGCGGCCGGTGACGAGGGCCGCCCCCCCGGAGAAGAAGAAGGGGACGTCCGAGCCCAGGCCGGCGGCGAGATCGAGCAACCGCTCCCGGGTGAGCGGCCGCCCCGCCATCGCGTTGAGCGCGGCCAGGACGGCCGCGGCATCGCTCGAGCCGCCCCCCAGGCCTGCTCCGACCGGGATCCGCTTCCGGAGGGTGATGGCGGCCCCCCCGGGGCGAGCCCAGGTCTCGAAAAAGGTCTCGGCCGCCCGGAAGGCCAGGTTCTCGGGTCCTGCGGGCACGACGGGGGGACGGACCGTGAGGTGGATCCCCCGCCTGCGGGAGGCGACCGTCACCGTATCGCACAGGTCCACCAGGACCAGGACGCTCCAGAGATCGTGGTAGCCGTCGGGACGCCGCCCGAGAACCTCGAGGATGACGTTGAGCTTGGCGGGAGCGTGGACAGTACGGGCCTGCATGACCTAGGGGCGCTCGGTCCGGTCCACGTCCACGATGCTCACCCCGGCGTCGGCAGGGGGGGCCAGCGAGAAGAAGTCGGGAGGAAATGAAGGGTTCAGCTCCAAGACCTGGAAGGTGACCGCCACTTCGACCCCGTCCGGCAGGTGCCAGAGGGTGAGGTCCCGCGCCACCGGAACCCCCTCCAGCGCCTCGGCCGGCCCGAACCGGAAGCGGAGCAGGGGCTGCCCCCCCTCGTGCAGCTCCCCCTCTTGAAGGAGATGGGTGTCCGGGGCAAACCGGAGGGCCTGGGCCGCTCCCTCCCCCTCGCTGATGAGCGCCAGGGCGGCCGTCCCGGGAGTCCCGAGGACGGCGACGCGCCCGGGATCGACGGGGAGCGGGGGGAGGCCCAGGAGCAGGCGAGTGAGCGTGGCCGGCGCAACGGGCAGACCCGCCAGCCGGCCCAGATTTTCCCCGGTCGCCCGTCCCCGGAGGAACTGGCGGGCGAACGGCAGGTGGACCGCCACCGTCTCCCCATCCGTGGCGAGGATCATGGTGGGCAGGCCGGTCCATTCGTACTGCTCCAGGCGCAGCCGGCCGCCCGCCTCCAGGGCGAAGGCCTCCCGAAGGCGCCGCCGGTGCCCAGGGACGCTGACGGTGACCGTCGCCGTCCCGCGCAGGGCGCGGAGCGCGACCTCGCGCTCGGCCAGACTCTGGAGGAGTGCCTCGCGCAGGGGGGCGGGGGCGGGGGGACCCTCGACGCCGGGGAGCGTGGGGACGGCGCAGCCGGAGGCGAGGAGAGCGGCGAACGCCACGGCAGGGGGGAGGCCGCCTCTGCGGCGGCTCATGAGCCGCCGCGGCTGACGAGGGCGCGGGCACGCTCCAGGCGCTTCCGGACCGCTTCGTTGCCGCTATCGAGGGTGAGGGCCCGCTCCCACTGCTCGATGGCCTCTCGGACCATCCCCTTGTCGAAGTACACCTGGCCCAGGTGGTCCAGGATGGTCGCGTCGTCCTGCTCGCCGCCCTGAACCGCCTTCAGGAGCTCGCGCAGCGCCTCGTCGAGGCGCCCGAGTTTGTAATAGGCCCAGCCGAGGGAATCCAGGAAGGCGCTGTTGTCCGGCTCCAGGGTGAGCGCCTCCTGAATCAGCCGGACCGATTCCTCCAGGTTGATCCCTTCCTCGGCGAACATGTAGCCCAGGTAGTTGTAGGCGTCGGCGTGCTTCGGGTCCAGGTGGAGGGCCTGGCGGAAGGCCGTCTCCGCCTCCTTGAGCTGCCGGCTCCGCTCATAGGCGGCCCCCAGCTGGTAGTTGTAGCCCGCATTGTCCGGGCGCAAGGCCACCGCGCCCTTCAGGTGGCGGATCGCCTGGGGGAAGTCCTTCCGGCGCATCTGGGTCACGCCCAGGAGGTAGAGGATCTGGGGATCCTCGGGCTTCACGGTGAGGGCCTTGGCGAAGGCGCCGGCGGCCTCCTCCAGCCGGTCGAGCTGACCCAGGACGTAGCCGCTGTGGATCAAGACCTCGGCGTAGTTCCGGGCCGACTCCGGAATCTGCTGGAGCTCGCGCAGCGCCTGGTCGTACAGCTTCATCTCCTCGTACGTGACGGCCAGGTAGAAGCGGGCATCCGCGTGGCTCCCGTCCTGCCGCAGCGCCTCCAGGAGGACCTCCACCGCCTCGGCGAAGAGCTTCTGCTCGAAGAGGAGGAGCCCCACCCGGGCTCGGATGTTCAGGTCCCGGGGGTGCTCCGCGAGCAGGCCCCGGTACAGCTCGAGGGCCCGCGGCGTGTTGCCGCTGCGGACCTCGGCCTGGGCCAGCCGCTCCACGAACTCCCGGTTCTTGGGATCATCCTCCAGGGCCCGCCGGTAGACCGCCTTGGCCTGCTCCCATTCCCCCAGCGTCTCGTGCGCAAAGCCCAGGGCGGCGGCGGCGGGGTCGAACCCCGGCTCGAGCCGCAAGGCGTCGCGCAGGACGGGGATGGCCTCCCGCGGCTGGCGCATCTCGAGGTAGACCCGGCCCAGACTGTAGCGGGCGACGGTGGAGGCCGGGTCCAGCCGGATCGCCTCCCGGTACGCCTGCACGGCCTGGGGGAAGTCCTTGGTCTCGGCGTACAGGTTCCCGAGCTGCTGGTAGATCTCGGCCCGTCCCGGCTCCAGGCGCAGGACCTCCTGGAAGTGGTGCTCGGCCTGTTTCGTGTTGCGCAGGCTGAGGTAGGCGCTGGCCAGGAGGAGATGGGCCTGCACGTTCCCGGGGTCCCCCCGGAGCACCTCCTCCGCCTGCTGGATGGCCTCCGCAAAGGCGCCGCGCTTGATCTGCAGGCCTCCCAGGCTCAGGCGGAGATAGGTCGAGGCGGGATCGTAGCGGAGCGCCGCCTGGATCTCGGCGAGGGCGGTCCCCAGGTCCCCCTGCTGCTCGGCGAGGGCGCTCAGGCTGAAGTGGTAGTAGGCCCGGGGGTCAGCGATACGGTCGCCGAACCGGACCAGCTCGGCCTGCGCCCAGACATCCGTCGCCGGCACCACCGGCCGGGGGGCCCGCGCCAGGATGCCGCTCCCGCAGGCCGTCAGCGTGAGGCCCGCGAACGCCAGGAGCAATGCCAGCCAACGCGCCACGGTCCTGTCTCTCCTTATCCGAGGGAACATCCTCGTCATCTTGCCGGGTTTTGCGGGAGGAGTCAACGCCCTTCTGGAGCCGGGGGGCGACCCGCGCCGCCGGCACATCCTTAGGCTGGAGGTAGTGATGTAGGTCGCCGTGGAGCCGCCCCCCCCCGGCGCGCTGGGGGGGCCCGGCTCCCGAGCATAGGAAGAAGCGGTGGTCAATTGGGGGGGGCTGGAAGTCTGGAAGCGGGCGGACCCCTAAGCGGTGTCTGGGGTCTCTCCCCTTGGGGATCGCAGTGGACGCCACGAGCTGTTCCTGCCCCTGGCCGGTAGCTCGGGGATTTGCCGCCTGGCGACCTCGTGGCGCCAGCGCAGGACGTGGCGTCTCGTGCCGTCCATCTAGCGCCCAACGAGCCGTTCACATCGCAGTCGATGACTTCGCTGCCACTCGGCCATCCCCTCCGCTACTGATGCAGGAGCAGCGAGATACACCGTACATCCGCTCACCAATTGGCATGTGCGACTAGATGAACACAGCCCTTCGTTTTGTCATTGAAGTCGGCCCATTAGCTTCCCGAAAGAAATCCGGACACTGATGCGTAACACAATAATGAGGAAGGAATTTTCATGGCGAGCCGAACCGCATAGCCATCTTTCCCCGGCGGGCTGCCGCCAGCCCCCTCTCCCGCGCTCCTACCTGGGAAATCCTGTTGCCTTCGTGAAAAGGTAGGCCAGAATTCCAACCATCAGCCCTGCCAAGACCTCCATGGTAAGGGTTCCGGTAACGAATCCCCATGCTCCTCCTGCGATCCAGCCAATGGTATATCCGATCTTTTCCATCGCTGTTGCGCGGAGAAGTCCCCCAAGAGACATCACGAATTGTCCGATGCGGCTTCCATACGCTGCCCCGAGGAAAAGCGTCAGCCCGAGTCCAACGGCTAGCGCCGGGATCGCTTCCAGCACGAGGACCACGACGACTGCCTTCCGAACGAATCGTGGAAGGCCGGTCAGCCAGTCCCGGATCTGTCGTCGAAACCAGATCCCTACCCCCAACAAAGTTGTCCCAAGAAACAAGAGGACCCAGGCGGAATAGGGGAGCAGGGGCGCCAGGAGGGCCATCTGAGCCATAAGATAATAGTCTTCCAGCCAGGCTCTCATCCCGACCCTCCTAACGGGCTGATACCTAGGCGGCGGACATTTTCGGGGAGGAGCGAGACGGCTTTCTCAAGCCGGGCCCAGTGCCGCCTCGAGCGCCTCCCAGAGGGCCGCCTCCCCCTCCCCCGTCAGCGCAGAGCAGGGGAGGAGGAGCCCGGGGTCCGACAGGTCGAGGGCTGCTGCGGCCTCTCCGAGACGGGCGGCCCGACGCCCCCGGGGCACCTTGTCGATCTTCGTGAGGACCAGGAGGTGGGCGATTCCCTCCCGGGCGAGCCACGCGCGCATGGTCACGTCCGAGGGCTGGGGGGGGTGGCGCCCATCCATCAGGAGGACCACGCCGCGGAGCGTCGGCCGCGTCTTCACATAGCCCTCGATCATCGGCCCCCAGGTCTCCCGGATCCGGCTCGGGACCGCCGCATACCCGTAGCCCGGCAGGTCGACGAGGTAGAACCGGTCATTCACCAGGAAGAAGTTCAGGACCCGGGTGCGGCCGGGCGTCCGACTCACCCGGGCGACATTCCGCCGGTGAAGCAGCCGGTTGATGAGGGAAGACTTCCCCACGTTGGAGCGCCCGGCGAAGGCCACCTCCGGTAACGCCCGCTTCGGGTACTGGTCGGGGGAGGTGGCGCTCCCGGCGAAGGTCACGGAGGTTACGCGCATGGGCACATCCCGCTTGACCCGTTGCCTCGGGACAACAATACTACGGGCTGCCGGCGCGCGGCCCGGCGTCCGGAGGCGAGACCATGGCGACACAGATCGCGGTCCTGAAGGGCGACGGCATCGGGCCCGAGGTGGTGGACCAGGCCCTCCTGGTGCTGCAGGCGGCCGCCACCCGATTCGGCCTCGCGCTCACCTTCCGCGAGGCCCTGCTCGGCGGGGCGGCCGTGGACGCGACCGGGGACCCGCTCCCGGAGGAGACGCTCGCCCGCTGCCGGGAGAGCCGCGCGATCCTCCTCGGCGCCGTCGGCGGGCCGAAGTGGGACAGGCTGCCCACGGAGCAGCGACCCGAGCGGGGCATCCTGCGCCTCCGGGCCGCCCTGGGCCTGTACGCCAACCTCCGGCCCGCCCGCCTCTCTCCCGCGCTCGTCGAGGCCTCCAGCCTGAAGCGCGAGGTGGTCGAGGGAACGGACCTCCTGGTCGTCCGGGAGCTGACCGGCGGGCTCTACTTCGGCACGCCCCGGGGGATCGAACGGGTTCCGGACGGGGAGCGGGCCGTGGACACCCTCGCCTACACGACGGCGGAGATCACCCGGATCGCGCGGGTCGCCTTCGAGGCGGCAGCGGGCCGCCGGAAGAAGGTCACCTCCGTGGACAAGGCCAACGTCCTCGCCTCCTCGGAGCTGTGGCGGCAAGTCGTGGAGGCGGTCCACCGCGACTTCCCGGGGGTCACGCTCGAGCACATGTACGTGGACTCCTGCGCCATGCAGCTCATCCGGAGCCCGCGGGCCTTCGACGTGATCCTGACCGAGAACATGTTCGGCGACATCCTGAGCGACGAGGCGGCGATGCTGACCGGATCCATCGGGATGCTCCCCTCGGCGAGCCTCGGGGCGGAGATCGGGCTGTACGAACCGATCCACGGGACCGCGCCGGACCTGGTCGGGAAGGACGTGGCGAATCCCATCGCGGCCGTCCTCTCCGGCGCGCTCCTGTGCCGGTACTCGCTCCGCCGCGAGGACGTCGCGGCCGCCATCGAGCGGGCCGTGGAAGCGATCCTCGCCGCCGGCTGGCGGACGGCCGACCTGGCCCGGCCCGGAGAGGCGACCATCGGCACGACCGAGATGGGCCGTCGCCTCGCCGAGGCGGTGGCGCGCCCCTGAGCCGGGACGGGCAGTCCGGCGCGGCTCTTGACTTTGCCGGGCCCCTGCCCTAGCGTGACGCTGCCCCACCACAGTGCTCGCGCCCTTCCCATCGCCACGAGAAGGAGGACGACCATGAAGGATCGGTCCTGGCGTCTTTTCCGGGGGCTGCTCGCGGGTCTCGTCCTGCTGGCCCTCGCCGCGGCCCCGCCGCTTCAGGCCCAGCAGAAGCGCCTCGTCACCATCGCCTCCGGCTGGGTGGTGGGCGTCTACTACCCGCTGGCCGGGGCCATCTCCCGGATCGTCCACACGAAGCTGCCGGGCGTCCGGGCGACGGTGGAGTCCTCCGGGGCCTCGGTGGCCAACGCGAAGCTCATCGCGAGTGGGGACGCCGACTTCGCGCTCCTCCAGAATGATATCGCCTTCTACGCCGTAAACGGCACGCTGATGTTCGCCGGCCAGCCGGTCAAGAACATGGGCGGCGTCTTCACCCTCTACCCCGAGCTGATCCAGGTGGTCGCTACCAAGGCCTCGGGGGTCAAGAGCATCCGGGACCTGAAGGGCAAGCGCGTCGCCATCGGCCCCCTCGGGAGCGGGACCGAGGCCAACACGGTCCAGATCCTCGAGGCCTACGGGATGACCCTGGACGCCCTGGGGAAAGTCGAGCGGATCGGCCCCGCCGAGGCCTCCGACCAGCTGAAGGACGGCCGCATTGACGCCGGCTTCTACACCACCGGCCTCGGCGCTGCCGTCATCCTGGACACCTTCATCAGCGAGAAGGTGGCGATGGTGCCGGTCGCCGGACGGGAGGCCGAGGCCCTGAAGAAGAAGTACCCGTTTTATACGGTGACCCGGATCCCGGCCGGGACCTACCGGGGCCAGGACGCAGACGTGACGACCGTCGCGGTCATGGCCATGATGGTCGCCCGCTCCGACCTGTCCGAGGACCTGGTCTACGACCTGACCAAGGCCGTCTTCGAGAACCTGGAGACCTTCCACAGCGCCCACGCCGCCGCCAAGAACCTGACCCTGAAGAGCGCGCGGGAAGGCATGCCGATCCCGCTGCACCCGGGGGCGCAGCGCTTCTACCGCGAGAAGGGCGCGTAGGAGGGCGCGTGGCCCGCATCGTGCGGAGGGCCGCCCCCCTGGCCGCGGGGGCGGCCCTCCTCCTCACCCTGGTCCCGGTCCGGGCTTTGACCGTCCGGGAGGCCGGGAGCGGGCAGCTGCTGTACGCCGCCCGCGTACAGGCCGGGGAGGCCGTGTCCCTCGAGTACATGCACTCGGTGGACCGCGTCCCGGTGACCGGCCGCTTCCGGGTGGCCGCGGATGGCGCGCTCACCCTGGAGGAGACGGTAGCGCCCGCCTTCGGCGCCGGCCTCCCGCGCCTCGGCCCCGGGGAGCCCTACCGGCTCACCGGCGGCCTGCTCCGGTCGCCCGAGAGCGTGCGCCTCACGGAGCTGCCCCTTCTCGTCCACCCGGTGGCCCGGATGCAGCTCTCCCTCCGGGGGCGCGAGGTCCCCCTCGCCGCCCTGCCGGGCGCCCCGGCTCGCGTGCGGGTGCGGGTGGAGCGCCTCCCGGCGCTGCGGCTGCTGCTCGCCTCCTGAGCCTCACGCCTCTCCCGCTCGCTGCCGCCGGCGCTGCAGGACGACCACGACCGCCACGCCGAGCATCCCGAGGACGTCCGTCACCCACCCCGCCCAGACCAGCCCCACGGCCGACACGCAGAGGATCACCCGCTCCGTCAGGCGTGCCGGGATCAGGAAGTAGCCCTGCATCCCGGCCGCGAGCGCGTACATCCCCACCGAGGCGGTGACGAAGATCCAGGCCGCCTCCAGCACCGTCGTGTTGATGAGGAGCATCTGGGGCGCGTTGATGAACATGAAGGGGAGAAGGAACGTCCGCATGTCTAACTTAAAGGCCTGCCAGCCGGTCCGGACCGGGTCGGATCCGGCGATCCCGGCCGCGGCGTAGGCGGCGAGGCCCACGGGCGGCGTGTCGTCAGCCAGGATCCCGAAGTAGAAGACGAAGAGGTGGATGGCGATGATCGGGATGGTGGGGGCCACCGCCTGCAGGGCCGGCGCCGTGATCGTCGCCATGATGATGTACGTGGCGGTCGTGGGGACCCCCATTCCCAGGATCAGGCAGGCCAGCATGGTGAGGAAGAGGCTCGGGAGCAGGTAGCCTCCCGAGAGCCGGAGGAGGATGTCCGCCATGTTCAGACCGAGGCCGGTCAGCGTCACTACCCCCACGATGATCCCGGCGCAGGCGCAGGTCGCCCCCACGCCGGCCATCGTCCTGGCCCCCAGGAAGAGCGCGGTCACCAGCCGCTGCGCCGTGTCGGCGAGTTCCGCCCCCGCCCCCGACCCGGCGTGGGCTGCCTGGAGCGACCGCAGGAGGCCCGAGGCGGCGAAGATCCCGAGGGCGGACATCGTCCCCATGAAGGCGGCGGTGAGGGGGGTGGACCGCTGCCAGATCAGGTAGTAGAGGAGGACCGCGACGGGGAAGAGGAAGTGAAGACCCCGGAGGAACGTCCGCCAGAACGGGGGAAGGTCGCTCTTCGGCAGCCCGCTGATGCCCTCCTTGAGCGCCAAGAGGTGCACGGCGCCGAGCAGCGCCAACTGGTCAATGACGGCGGGCAGCACGGCGGCCTTCGCGACCTCCAGGTAGGGGATGCCCAGCCACTCGGCCATGACGAAGGCGGCGGCCCCCATCACCGGGGGCATGATCTGGCCGTTCCCGCCCGCTGCCGTCTCGATCCCCCCCGCCACCTCCGCCTTGAACCCGACTCGCTTCATGAGCGGGATCGTCATGCTGCCGACGGTGGCGGTATTCGCGATGGAGGAGCCGGAGATGGTCCCCATGAAGGCGCTCGCCACCACGGCCGCCTTGGCCGGCCCGCCCCGTGTGTGGCCGAAGAGGGAAAAGGCGAGCTGAATGAGGTACTCGCCGGCCCCCGTCCGCTCCAGGACGGCCCCGAAGAGGACGAACCCGAAGACGAACGTCGCGGAGACCCAGAGGGGAATGCCGAAAACGCCTTCCGTGGTGAAGTAGAGGTGGTCCACTACCCGCCGGAGAGTGTAGCCCCGGTGGGCTACGAGGTCGGGGAGGTAAGGGCCGACAAAGGCATACAGGACGAAGGCGCTCGCGATCGCCGGGAGGAAGATGCCGACGGCGCGCCGGGAGGCCTCCAGGATGAACACCATGGCGGCGGCGCCGGTGAGGATGTCCAGGGGCGTGGGGTCGCCGACCCGGGTGACCAGGGCCCGGTAGTGGACCACCACGTAGAGGGCGACCCAGGACGCGCAGGCCGCCAGCAGGTAGTCGCTCCACGGGGGAGAGGCGCGGCGGGCCTTCTTCGAGCCCGGGTAAAAGAGGAAGCAGAGGGCGAGGGCGAAGGCCAGGTGGACTGCCCGCTGGAGGACCCCCGGGAGGGTCCCGAAGGCCGCCGTGTAGAGCTGGAATCCCGAGAAGGCGAGGGCGAGACCGCCCGCGAAGTAGAGGGGGAGACCGGTGAGGCGGCGGGCGCCGAACTCGGCCTGCTCGACCAGGCGCTCGGCCTGCGCCGAGGTCGCGCGGTCGGCGGCGAGCGGGGCCGGCGGGGAAGGTCCCGGACCGCTCATGGGTACAGGCCCCGGAGGCGCTTCGCCTCCGCCACGCGCTGCACCCCCAGCATGGTGGCGGCGCGGCGCAGGTCCACGCCCCGGGCCGTGGCGAGACCCCGGACCTCGGCGAAGGCCCCCGTCATGAGGGAACGGAGGCGCTGGGTGATCTGCTCCTCCGTCCAGAAGTACATCTGCAGGTCCTGGACCCACTCGAAGTAGGAGACGGTGACCCCGCCGGCGTTGGCCAAGATGTCCGGGACCACGAAGATCCCGCGCCGCGCGAGCATCGCGTCCGCCTCCGGGAGGGTGGGACCGTTGGCGCCCTCCACGATGATCCGGGCCCGGATCTGCTCCGCGTTGGCAGGCGTGATCTGTCCCTGCAGGGCGGCGGGGATCAGGATGTCGCAGGGGCAGGTGAGCAGCTCCGCGTTCGCGATCCGCTCCGCTCCCGGGAACCTCTCCACGTACTTGTTCTCCCGGACGTGCTCCAGCAGGCGCGGAACATCGAGCCCGGCCCCGCTGGTGATCCCCCCCCGGACGTCGCTCACCGCGACGATGCGGCAGCCGGCCTCGTGCAGGAGGCGGGCGGCCACGCCGCCCACGTTCCCGAACCCCTGCACGGCCACGGCCGCCCCGGCGAGGGGGCGGCCCGTGGCCCGGCACGCCTCCTCCGCCATGATCGCCACCCCCCGTCCCGTCGCCTCGAGTCGCCCCAGCGTCCCGCCGAGGAGGACCGGCTTCCCCGTCACCACCCCGGGTACCGTCCCCCCCTTCTGCATGCTGTAGGTGTCCATGATCCAGGCCATGGTCTGGTCGTTCGTGTACAGGTCGGGGGCCGGGACGTCCCGGTCGGGGCCGATCGCCAGGACGATCTCGGACGTGTAGCGGCGGGTCATCCGCTCCAGCTCGCCGGCCGACATCGTCTCGGGGTCGCACCGCACGCCGCCCTTGGCCCCGCCGTAGGGGAGGCCCATCAGGGCGCACTTCCAGGTCATGAGCATCGCGAGGGCGGTGACCTCCTCGAGCGTGGTGTCGGGGTGGTAGCGGATGCCCCCCTTGCCGGGCCCAAGGGTGACGTTGTGCTGGACGCGGTAGCCGAGGAAGACCCGGGTGCGGCCGTCATCCATCCGGGTGGGGATGGATACCATCAGCGCCCGCTTCGGGTAGCGGAGACGCTCATGGATGCCGGGGTCCAGGCGCAACGCGGCAGCGGCCTCATCCAGGAGGATGAGCGCGCTCTGGTAGAGGGTGTTCGGGCTCCCCGTGAGGGACTCCACGGAATCCTCGCCGGCTTGACCCGCTCCGGCCGCCGTGGTAGAGGAAGGACTTCGCGCGTTCCCCCCCCGATTCCAACCGCGAGGAGGTGCCATGGCGACCCGGAAGAAGCGCGCCGCGCGGCGGCGCCCGGGCCGGGCCAAAGCGTTGGCGGCCCAGATCCGGCGCGACCGCGGCTACACGTACCCGGAGTGGGAGCTGGCCAGCCGGCTTGACCCCGCCTTCATGGAGGCCTACAACGGGCTCTACCGGCGCTCGCTCGGGATGAGCCACGCGCTCCCCCTGAAGTATCGGGAGCTGGTGGCGAGCGCCGTCCTCGCCTACCGGGGCGAGGAGCGCTCCCTGATCCTGCACCTGCGCCGCGCCCGGGCGCTTGGGGCGACGGAGGCCGAGATGCTGGACGCCTTCGAGGGCGCCGTGATGCCCGGGGGCGCGCTCACGCTCCTCCGGGGGCTCCGGGCGCTTCTGCGCCTCCGGGCCGAGAGGCGCCGGAGGCCCTAGGCTGTCCCTCGCGCGCCGGGCGGCAGGGGTCGTGCTTTCGGGCCCTAGAGGCGGGCCCAGGCGTCAAGCAGCGTGCGCTTGGCCCCGGCGATGACCGCCTCCGAGGACTCCCCCGGCTGGGGCTTGACCTCGAAGGCCACGATCGGCCGCTTGCCCTTCCCCAGGTAGCCGATGGCGAACAATTCCTTCAGGAAGGCGAGGAGCTGGGGGACGTCGTTCTCCCCGCCCGGCAGCCCGAAGCGGGGATGCTGGTCCCCGTAGGCCGGGTGGCCGGCCTGGAGCACGCAGTTGCCGATGTGGATGTGGCCGATCTGCCCCTTCGCCGCGGCGAAGGCCTGCTTCGGGGTCTCGTGCTGGAGCGGGAGGTGGCTGAGGTCGAGCATGAGCCCGAACTCCTTGTGCCGCTTCCGGACCGCGCGGGAGATGGTTGCCCCGTCCCGGTTTGGACCGATGAGGCACTTCTTGTCAATATCGTAATCGAAGGTCTCCAGGAGGAGCCGGAGGCCCTTGGCGGCGCAGGCATCCCCGATCTCCAGGAGAGAGTCCGTGAGGCGCTGCATCGCCTCCCCCCGCCGGGCCGTGACGTTGGGCCCCGACAGGACCGCGAAGGCGGTCGCCCCGAGCGCCGCAGCCTCGTCCACGCAGGCCTTCATCCGCTCCACCCCCCGCTTCCGCTCGGCCGGATCGAGGCTGTTCAGGTTGAGCTTCTCCGTGAGCAGGACCGGCTGGGCCCCGTAGCCCACCTCGACGTGGCTCTGGGCAGACAGCCGGGCGACCGTCTGCCGGGCAGCGGGGTCCTTCACCTGGGTCACCTCGATCGCCCCGAAAAACTCATCCTCCAGGATCCGGCGGACGGTCTCCACCACCGGTCCCTCCCCCTTCAGGCATTCGGGGTAGGCCATAAAATGGACGATGCCGACCCGCATCGCGGCGTGCAGCGAATCCCGCATGATCCCCTCCATCCGCCGCCCTTCGCCGGGCCGCTCGGCCCTAGCGGCGGGCGGCAGCCGGGGCGGCCGCCGCCGCCCCCTGGTAGCCGAGCTCCTGCGAGAGGCCTCTCCCCTCCTCTACGAGGAGGGGGATGAGCTGCTCCCGTTTCGCCGCCGTCAAGCGGACCGTGGGCGCGGAGATCCCCAGCGCCGCCACCACCCGACCGGTGTGGTCCCGCAGCGGGGCTGCCAGGCAGGAGGCCCCCTCCTCGCACTCCTCCCGGTCCAGCGCGTAGCCCTGGGCCGCCACCCGGTCCAGCTCCTGGCGCAAGGCGCCGAGGTCGGTGATGGTGTTCCGGGTGAGAGGGGTGAGGGTGAGGCGGCCCAGGAGCTCCTCCCGCTCCTCCGGTGGCAGGTCCGCCACGAGCACCTTCCCCACGGCCGTGCAGTAGAGGGGGGCGCGGTGCCCGATCCGGGAGAAGAACCGGACGCTCTGGGTGCTCTCGGCCTTGTCCAGGTAGACGGCTTCCTCCCGGTCCATCGCCACCAGGTTCGCCGTCTCCCCCGTCCGCTGGGCCAGGCGTTGCAGGGCGGGCTGGGCGGCCCGTCTGAGGTCCATGTGCTCGAGGTACGCCTGCCCCAGGACGAAGGTCCTGAGGCCCAGGGCGTACTTGCCGGTCTCCGGGTCCTGCCTCACGTACCCCCGGGTGATCAGGGTCGCCAGCAGGCGGTGGACCGTGCTGACGTGCAGGCGCACCCGCTTGCTGAGCTCGGCGATCCCGATCGCGCGGCCCTGAGCGGCCAGTGCGTCCAGGAGGGAGAGGGCCCGGACCACCGAGGAGACCACGTTGGCGTTGCCGCCCCGCTGTCGCCGCACCGCCGGCTCCACTCCCCCCGGTCGCCATACTTTCGGATCGTAGAAAGTGATTTCATTCTAGGAGCGAGGTGAGATGTATGTCAAAGCAATTCCTCGCCAAGCGGCACCGCTGGAGGATGCGGTGGGCCCTGCCCCTCGCTACCGACGCCCTGGCGCGGGGACTGGATCACTTGACAACGCTCCCCTTCGCCCCTAGGATGGCGGCGACCTTCAACGACCCTGCCCCTCAACTCTCCGCGCGGACTCCGATGCGAACGGGATCCCCATCCCTGCCGAGGCTCGAGGTCTCCATCGAAGCCCATTGTTCTCCCGCGCGCGAAGAAACCGCGGGCCCCCAGGCAATAGGGATGGGGGTCCGTGCCTTACGTTCGGCACTCACCGCAACGGGTGCGGTGACATTTCACAGGAGGGCGCCGATGAAGCGGCATGGGTGGCGTGGACTCCTCGTGCGGTCCTCGGTGGCGCTCACGATCGCCATTGTGGCGATGGGGGCGGCGTTCAGCAGCCCGCCTCAGGCCGAAGCGCAGGATGTCGCGGAGCGGTTGGCCGCCGCATTTCGGGACGCGGAGGTGATTGACCTGACGGTCCTCATCTCGGAGCAGTTACCGGCCCACTGGCCGACGCACGCCCCGTTTCAGCGGTGGACCTTCAACTGGTTCAAGCCGGTCAAGGGGGCGTACACCGACAACCTGGCGCAAAGCGTCTTCCCCTACTACGGCCAGCGGTACGTGATCGACGAGCACACCGGCACGCAGCTTGACTGCCCGGCGCACTTCATCCCGCCGGAGGGGAGCGGCATGCCGTTCGCCGGCCCGATGGGAAAGATGACCTGCGAGAAGATGCCGATCACGCAGTGGATCGGGCCGGCCGTCGTGATTGACGTCCGGGACATCCTCGACAAGGCTCCGAACGGCAAGAGCCCGCAGATCACGCCGAAGATCGTGCAGGACTGGGAGGCGAAGCACGGCTCGCTCAAGAAGGGGGACATCGTCCTCTTCTACTCCAGCTACTCGGACCGCTACTACAAGCCCTTCCCCGAGGGGAACCGGCTGGCCTTCGAGCCCCTGATCCTCCAGAACAAGCCCGGCTGGCCGGCCCCCAGCCCGGAGGCGATGGAGTACCTCCACTCGAAGGGCATCATGCACGTCGGAACCGACGGCCCCAGCATGGGCTTCGTCGAGGGAGGCCAGAGCACCCATGTGGCCGGCTTGAAGTACGGCATGTCGTGGGACGAGCTGCTGACGAACCTCGGCAAGCTCCCGGCGCGTGGGGCCTTCTACATCTCGCTCCCGGTCAAGATCATTGACGGCAGCGGCGCGAATACCCGGGGCATTGGCATCAAGGCCCGCGGACAGAAGGGGGTCGGGGAGTAGGCGTTGGCGTGGATCTGCTTTCCCCTGTGGAGGGCCAGATGAGAGCCGTGTCGAGGATCTCCGCGCTCACGCTGGTGGGAGCGATCTGTATGCTCGGCGCGACGGCCGCGAAGTCCCAGCAGGAACCGGTCAGCGACAAGCCGTTCCAGGAAAGGTGGGCGCCCACCGAGTTCGGGCCCGGCGACAAGGCCGGCGCCGTCAACCGGACCACGCCTGCCCTCGTGCTGAAGGCTGTGAGGCTGGTCAAGCAGGGGAAGACCGCGGCGCTCGGCAAGCTGTACATGTCCGACATCCCGGTCTTCGGCGCCCGCTCGTGGACCATGAGCATCCCCGGCACGCCCACCGGGGGCCCGTTCGGCAAGAACGCGCTGGTCTACCACGATGAGTTCGTCGCCACCGAGCTCGGCCAGATCGGCACCCAGTTCGACGGCCCGGGCCACATCGGCGTTCGCACTTCGAAGGGCGACGTCTTCTACAACGGCCGGTTCGTCAAGGACACCTACCAGCGCGGCGCGGGCGGCCGGGTCGTCGGGCTCGGCGACCTCGGCGTCGAGCACGTGGCCGAGAAGGGGTTCATCTGCCGCGGCCTGCTCCTCGACGCGCCGGCGTACCGGGGCATGAGACGGCTGCCGATCCCGAAGGACACCAAGAGCCCGGGGATCATCACCGCCGCCGACGTCCAGGCGATGGTCAAGCGCCAGGGCCTCTCGGAGATCGGCGAGGGGGACTGCGTCTTCCTCTACACCGGCCACGGCGACCTCTGGGCAAATGCGGAGTGGAAGTCGCTCTCCGCCGAGGAGAAGGCGAAGCGCCGCGCCGAGTTCACCTCGGGCGAGCCGGGATTCGGCATCAGCGCCTGCCAGTACATGGCGGATCGGAAGATCATCCTGACCGGCGGCGACACCTCGGCCAACGACGCCCAGCCGGTGGGGGAGGAGGAGGACTTCGCGGTGCCCTGCCACACCGAGATGCAGACGCGGCGCGGGATCTGGAACATCGAAAACCTCGACTTCACCCCGCTGCTGAAGGAGAAGGCCTACGAGTTCCTGTTCGTCTGGGCCCCGCTGAAGATCGTCGGCGGGACCGGCTCGCCAGGCAACCCGGTCGCCCTGTGGTAGCCCGGTAGCACTACCGCACGCAGGCTGTCCGGGATCCCCAAGGAGTCGCGGGTGGATTGGGTCGGCCGGGGACAGGAGGGGGTCACGATCTTCCTGGGGGTCCTCATCGAGGCGATCCCGTTTCTGCTCCTCGGGGTGCTGGTCTCGCAGGGACTCGCCCTTGCCCTCAAGGGCGACCGGGTGCTCAAGTGGCTGCCGCGCGGCCGGTTCGCGTCCCTTGCCGCCCTCGCCGGGCTAGGCGCGCTCTTCCCGGTGTGCGAGTGTGGCAACGTGCCGGTCGCGCGGCGGCTGGCCGCGCGCGGAGTCCCCGCCGCGGGCGCGATGGTTTTTCTCCTTGCCGCGCCCGCGTTGAACCCGGTCGTGGCCCTTTCGACCTTTGCGGCCTTCCGCCAGCAACCCGTCATCGTCGTCTACCGGCTCGGCCTCACCTTCGCTGTCGCGCTCGGGGTCGGGCTCCTCCTGAGCCTCCATCCCCGCCCGGCTGACCTCCTGCGGCGCCCGGCCCCCGGCGCGGGCCACCAGGTGGAGGGGCCAGTTCCCACGTCCTGGGTCGGGCGGGCGGGGCGTTTCGCGCGGGGCGTCCTCGGCGAGTTCGCCGAGATGGGCGCGGTCCTGGTCGTGGGGGCGGGGCTCGCGGCACTGACCCAGATGTTCGTGCCGCGCGGCCTCCTCCTCCAGGTCGGGCAGGGGCCTGTCCTTTCGGTCGTGGCGATGATGGGGCTCGCCGCCCTCCTGTCGGTCTGCTCGACGGTGGATGCGTTCGTGGCACTCGCCTACGCTGGCACCTTCACGGACGGCTCCCTCGTCGCCTTCCTCGTCTTCGGCCCGATGATCGACATCAAGGCGGTGCTGCTCATGCTCACCGCCTTCAACTGGAAGGCGGTGGCGCTCGTTACCGTCGTGGTTGCCGAGGCGGTCTTCCTGATCGGCCTCGGCCTGAACTACTGGGTCACATGAACCGCGCGGCGCCGCTCATTGCCCTCGGCTACGGAGCGTACCTCCTCTACGCCTTCTGGACCGGCACCCTCTACTTCTACATCCACCCGATCTACCTCCTCCCGGCCGTGGCGACCGGCGTCCTCCTCCTCGCCCTCGCCGCGGCCGGGCGGCAGGGGGGTGAGCCCGGCGGGCACGGCAGCCCGCCGCCCCTGGCGATCGCCGTCCTCGTCCTCCCCCTCGCCCTCGGGTTCCTCCTGCCGCCGAAGCCGCTCGGCCTCGCGACCGCGGCCCAGCGCGGCGTCGATGCCTTGCCGCTCGGGCGGCTCGACGACCCCCCCGAGTTCCGCGTCGAGCAGCGGCCGGAGACGTACACCATCAAGGACTGGGTGAAGGCGATGCAGGCCGATCCCGAGCCGGGCCGGCACGCGGGGAAGCCGGTGCGGGTGATCGGCTTCGTCTATCGGAATGACCGGTTGCCGGGCGACTGGTTCCTCGTGGCGCGCTTCGTCGTCCAGTGCTGCGCCATCGACGCGACGCCGATCGGCCTCCCCGTCCGCGCGCCCGAGGGCAAGGTGCCGGAAGCGGGGAGCTGGGTCTCCGTCGAGGGGACGTGGGAGGTCGCCGAGGTCCGGGAGGAGCGGAAGGCGGTGATCGCCCCGGCCACCGTCACGCCGACCGAGCGTCCCGAGCAGCCCTACCTCTACTGACACCGGACCGAGCGTCCGTGAGCCCGACCCACCGCTTCGAGGCCCTCGCCGCGCTCGTCGTCCTCGCCCTGGCGGCGGTGATCGGCCTGGTCATCGTCTTCGGGGAGCCGAGGCCGCTCGCCATCGTCGACGCCCGCCCGACCGACGGCACCGCCGGGGTGTCGATCACGACCCAGATCATGGTCGTCTTCAGCCGCCCGGTCGACGAGGCGTCCGTCCGCGCGGCGCTCTCGGTCGAGCCGCAAACGGAGGGTTTCGTCAGCGCGGCTGGCCGGCGCGCCGCGTTCACGCCCCGGACCGGCTTGACGGCCGACACCGAGTACACGGTGACGCTGGGCATCGGTGTGCGGGACCGCGCCGGGCGGTCGCTCCCGCGGCCGATCACCCTCCGGTTCCGGACCCGCGGCCAAGCGCTCGTGGTGCGGACAGCCGACGGCCGCCTCCTCCGGGCGACGCTCGACGGCGCGACCGAGCCACTCGCCGGTCCCGGCATCGGGGAGTTCGCCGCCAGCGCCGCGGGGGACCTGGCGTACGTCCTGCCGGCCGAAGGGGTGCTCGTCATCAAGCCGGCCGGGCCGGGGGGCATCCGGCGGATCGCCCTCCCGAAGGCCGGGGGGTTAGAGTCCGGGGTGTACGGGGCCGCCACGCGTGCCGTCGAGATACACGACCTGACCTGGGCGCCGGGCGGCGCGGTGCTGGGCTTCCTCGCCCCGCGCCGTGACGGCGTGGTCCTCCCCTACCTTGTCCATCTCACGGAGGCGATCCCGACGGTCGAGCCATTCGGGCCGCCGCCCCGACCGATCCCCGGCGGCTCCCCCCTCGTGGTGGAGGCGCTCAAGAAATCGCTCGTCGAAATCGTCTACCGGCGCGAGGCGTTCGCCTTCACACCGGACGGCCGCGGCCTCATCGTTCGGGACCAGAACTGGGACTACGTGGTCTTCGGGTTCGACGGGTCGCGGCGCGGCGCCTTCGGCGCGTTCCTCGCGGTCGGCAACGTGTCGCCGCGCGGCGACTTCGTCGCCTTCATGGACGTCGACCCGGCCGACCCGGCGCTGAAACGCCTGGTCGTCGCGTACGAGCGGACCGGTCGCCTCCGCTCGCTCTCCCCACCCGACCGCGACAGCCACTCGGCCCGCTTCGCCCACCGGACCGATCGCGTCGTGTACGCGACGGGCGAGCCCATCGGCCCCCCTGGCGAGCGCCGGTACGCCCTCGATGTGGTGGACCTGGCGACCGGGATCCGGCGGCGTCTGACCCATCCACCGGCAGGCGAGAGCGACGAGGGGCCGCGCTGGGCCCCGGATGACACGTGGATCGCCTTCCGCCGCGCCCCCGCCGGGGCGCCGGAGCGCGGGAGGGTGTGGGTGGTCCCCGCCGATGGGGGCACCGCCCGCCCTCTGGCCACTGCCGCCACCGCCGCCCGCTGGAGCCCGTGAGGCAGGCAGAGTGAGCTCCGTTCGGCCGTTACCGGAGGCGCAGTGTCTGCCCAAAAATGCCTTGACAACTTTCCCCTGTTCCCCTGAGAATCCCCTCGCATCTCCTGCGAGCCTTTCCGCGCCATTCTCACGCAGGCT
>DASYVA010000058.1 GCA_036000645.1 Candidatus Methylomirabilis sp. | reverse complement strand
AATGACGAGCATCACGAGGCCCGAGGGAGGAGGCGGCCGGAGGCGTACGCTGTTTGTACGTTGAGGACCGCCGACGACCGAGAACGACGTGAGGCGACGTCAGTTGGCCCGGCACTAGCCCTTGACTTTCAGGACGGCCATGAAGGCCTCCTGCGGGATCTCCACCCGGCCCACCTGCTTCATCCGCTTCTTGCCTTCCTTCTGCCTCTCCAGGAGCTTCCGCTTCCGGGTGATGTCCCCCCCGTAGCACTTGGCCGTCACGTGCTTCCGGAGGGGCCGGACGGTCTCGCGGGCGATGATCTTCCCGCCCACCGCGGCCTGGATCACCACCTCGAAGAGCTGCCGGGGGATCAGCTCCTTCATCTTCTCCACGAGGGCCTTCCCCCGGGGGTAGGCGTGGTCGCGGTGCACGATCAAGGAGAGGGCATCCACCGGCTCCCCGTTCACCAGGATGTCCAGCTTCACCAGCGGGCCCGCCCGGTAGTCGATCGGCTCGTAGTCGAGGGAGGCGTACCCCTTGGTGGCCGACTTCAGCCGGTCGTAGAAGTCCAGGACGATCTCGTTCAGCGGGATCTCGTAGGTGATCAGGACCCGCCCCTCCTCCAGGTACTCCAGGCCCACCTGGGTCCCGCGCTTCTCCTGGCAGAGGCTGAGGATCGCCCCCACGTACTCGGTCGGGGTCAGGACGGAGGCCCGGATGTAGGGCTCCTCGATCTCTGCGATGCTCTGGGGGGGCGGCAGCTTGGCCGGGTTCTCCACCTCCAGGACGGAGCCGTCGGTTTTGGTCACGCGATAGACCACGGTGGGGGCCGTGGTGAGGAGGCGCAGGCGGAACTCCCGCTCGAGGCGCTCCTGGATGATCTCCATGTGGAGCAGGCCCAGGAAGCCGCAGCGGAAGCCGAAGCCGAGCGCGACGGAGGTCTCCGGCTCGAAGGTGAAGGAGGAATCATTCAGGCGCAGCTTCTCCAGCGCCTCCTTCAGGAGCAGGTACTCGTGGGGCTCCACCGGGTACAGCCCGGCGAAGACCATGGGGCGGACCTCCCGGAAGCCGGGGAGCGGGCGGGCCGTCGGGCGGGCCGCCTCCGTGATGGTGTCCCCCACCTTGCTCAGGCGGGCCTCCTTGATGCCGGCGATGACGTATCCGACCTCCCCCGCCACGAGCTCCGGCGCCGGGCGCATCTCGGGCCTGAAGGTCCCCACCTGGCTCACCTCGTAGCTGGCGCCCATCCCGATCAGGTGGATCCGCATGCCGGGCCGGACGGCCCCGTCGTAGAGGCGGACGTAGACGATGACCCCCTGGTAGGTGTCGAACGAGGAGTCGAAGATCAGGGCCCGGAGTGGCGCGTCGGGGGAGCCGGTCGGGGGCGGGATCCGATGAACGACCGCCTCCAGGACCTCCTGGGTCCCGACCCCCTCCTTGGCCGAGGTGAGGAGGGCGTCGCCGGCCTCGAGCAACAGGAGCTCCTCGATCTGGCGCCTCGTCCGCGGGACGTCGGCGGCCGGGAGGTCAATCTTGTTGATGACCGGGACGAGGGCGAGCTGCTGCTGCCGGGCCAGGTGCACGTTGGCCAGCGTCTGGGCTTCGACCCCCTGGGCGGCGTCCACGACCAGGAGCGCTCCCTCGCACGCCGCCAGGCTCCGGGAGACCTCGTAGGTGAAGTCCACGTGGCCCGGGGTATCGATGAGATTGAGCAGGTACTCCGTCCCTTCGCGCGCCCGATAGCGGAGGCGGACCGCCTTGGCCTTGATCGTAATCCCGCGCTCCCGCTCCAGATCCATCTGGTCCAGGACCTGGTCGCCCATCTGCCGGGCCGTGAGCGCCCCGGTGTACTCCAGCAGCCGATCGGCCAGGGTGGACTTCCCATGGTCGATGTGGGCGATGATGCAGAAGTTGCGGATCAGCTTCAGGTCCGTGGCCATCGCACCCGCCAGTCCCGCTCCCCCTCAGCCTGCCGGCATCCAGAGATGGCCGGCGTCGGCGAGGACGAGCCCCGCGGCCCCCAGCATCCCGGCGGTGTCGGCGAGGGCCGACAGCGCGACCCGGGTCCTCTGGAGGAGAACCGGGAAGGCCCGCCGCTCGAGCTCGGCCAGGGCCGGCGCAAGGAGCAGGTCCCCGGCCGCCGCCAGCCCGCCGGTGAGGGTGATCAGGTCCGGGTTCAGGAGGTTGACGAGGCTCCCAAGCCCCACCCCCAGATAGAAGCCGGCCCGCGCGAAGATGCGCCGGGCCACCGGATCGCCGGCCCGCGCGGCCTCGCTCACGTCCCGGGGCGTGAGCGCCTCCGGCCGCGCCCCGAAGGGGCCGCGCAGAGCCGTTTCCTCCCCGCGCGCCAGGGCGGCCCGAGCGTCCCGCAGGATGGCGGTCCCGGAGGCGTAGGCCTCGAGGCACCCGCGCCTTCCGCAGCCGCAGCGCTCGCCCTCCGCCTCCACGGTCATGTGCCCCGCCTCGCCGGCCGCCCCGCTCGCCCCGCGCCACAGGGCTCCATCGAGAACGATGCCGCTCCCGATCCCGGTCCCGAGGGTCAGGCAGATGAGCGAGCCGACGCCCCGGCCGGCCCCGAGCCAGTACTCGGCGAAGGCGGCCGCGTTGGCGTCATTCTCCAGCGTGACCGGCACGTCTACCTTCTCTTCCAGGAGCTTCTTCAGGGGGAGGTCCTGGAAGCCGGCCACGTTGGGCGCGGTGTAGATCATCCCCGTCCGCCCATCCACGAGGCCGGCGACGCCGAGGCCGCACCCCACCAGGCGGATGCCGTGGGCGCGGGCCTGGTGCTGCAGGACCCGGATTCCCTGCGCCAGCGTCTCCACGATGGCCGCGGCCTCC
>DASYVA010000057.1 GCA_036000645.1 Candidatus Methylomirabilis sp. | reverse complement strand
CTTTCTCGTCTTCCTCCACCTCCTCTCGGCCATCTTCCAGGGGGCGGGAGACACCCGGACCCCGCTCAAGGTGGTCACGGCCGTCAACCTCCTGCACGTGGCCGTGGCCCTCCCCCTCATCTTCGGGTTCCTGGGGGCGCCGGCCCTCGGCGTGGTGGGGGCGGCGGTCGGCTCGGGGGTTTCGGAGGCCGTTGGGGTCGTCTGGCTGCTGGTGTTGGGGCGGCGCCGGGGCCTGCTCTTGCCGGGGCCGTGGGCCGAACGCGAGGCCATGCAGCGCATGGCTCGGGTGGGATGGCCCGCGATCGGCGAGCGCCTGGTGACGAACGGGATGCAGCTCGCCTTCGCGCGGGTGGTGATCGGCTTCGGCGTGGCGGTCTACGCCGCCCACCAGGTTGGACTGAATATCGAGTCGCTTTCGTTCCTGCCAGGCGTGGCCTTCGCCCAGGCAGCCACCGCCCTCGTCGGGCAGCGGGTCGGGGCGCGGGATCCGGAGGGGGCCCGCCGGACGGCCGGGCAGGCCCTCCTCGTGTGCCTCGCGGTCATGACCGCTTTCGGTCTCGCCTTCCTCCTGGCGCCGGGCCTCTGGGTGCGCCTCTTCATCCCGGATCCGGAGGTCCTGGCCTGGGGCGAGCCCCTCCTTCGGATCATGGGGCTCCTCCAGGTGCCTCTGGCCCTCGCGTTGGCGCTTGCCGGGAGCTTGCGGGGAGCGGGGGAGACACGGACCGTTCTGTGGGCTGCGATCGTGGGCGGGTGGGTTGTCCGGATTCCGCTGGCGGTCGTTCTCGGGGTCTGGGCCGGCTACGGGATCCTGCTCGTCTGGCTCACCATGGTCCTGGACTGGGCCGTCCGCGCCCTCCTCATGGGCTGGCGCCTCTCCCGCCTCGACTGGAGGACCATTCGCCTCTGATCTCCTCTAGCTTTTGCGGGCCTGCACGCCGGCGAGGTCCTCGAGGAGCGTGATGACGGCGGAGTGGTCGAGGGAGCCGCGGCCCTTCACGCGCAGCGCGTTGAACATCTCCTGGACGAGGGCCGTGACGGGCAACGGCACGCCGAGGGCGCGGCCGGTCTCCATGATGAGGCCCAGATCCTTGAAGTGGAGATCAATCTTGAAGCCGGGCTGGAAGTTGCCCTTGAGGATGTTGGGGCCCTTCATCTCCAGGCATCGGCTCGCGGCCATGCCGCCCATCAGGGCCTGGATCATGAGTTCGGGATCCACCCCGGCCTTTGCTCCGAGCACCAGCGCCTCCCCGATCGCCGTCAGGTTCAGCGCCACGATGATTTGATTCGCGCACTTCACGAACCCGCCGGCCCCGACCGGCCCGAGGTGGGTGATGGTCCGCCCCATCGCCTTGAAGATGGGCGTCACCTTCTCCAGGGTCGCCTTCTCCCCTCCCACCATGATGGAGAGGGTCCCCTCGATGGCCCCCTTCTCGCCCCCGCTCACCGGAGCATCCAACATCTGAACTCCCCGCTTCGCCGCCTCCTTGGCGAGGCGCTGGGAGACGATGGGGGAGATGGTGCTCATGTCGGCGAGGATCGTGCCGGGGTTCGCCCCGGCGAGCACCCCGTTCTCACCCAGGACCACCTGCTCCACGTCGGGAGAGTTGGGGAGCATGGTGATGACCACCTCGGTGGCCGCCGCCACCTCGCGCGGGGAAGAGGCGGCCTTCGCGCCGGCCCTGACTACCTCCTCCACCGGGCCGCGGCTGCGGCTGTGGACGGTGAGGGCGTAGCCGGCCTTCAGGAGGTTCTTGGCCATCGGCTTGCCCATGATGCCGAGGCCGATGAAGCCGATCCGCTGTGCCATGACTCCCTCCAGCCGCTACCGCTGCCCCCAAACCTCGGCGTTCACCAGGTTCGGCGGGCGCTGGCCCGTGAGCCCGGCCACGCAGTTCGTGGCGGCCATGTCGGACATCTTCCGGCGGGTCTCGATGGAGGCGCTGGCGATGTGGGGGGCCAGGACCGTGTTCGGGAGCCTGGTCAGGCCCGGGGCCGGCTTGGGCTCCTTCTCGTACACGTCCAGGCCGGCTCCCGCGATCCAGCCCTCCTTCAGCGCCTGCACGAGCGCCTTCTCGTCCACCACGGGCCCGCGCGAGGCATTGATGAGGATCGCGCTCTTCTTCATGAGCTTGAGCTCCGGGGCGCCGATGTAGTGGGTGGTCTCCGCGAAGAGGGGGACATGCAGGGTCACGATGTCCGATTCCTGCAGGAGGGTCTTCTTCTCCACGAAGGTGACCCCCAGCTCGCGCTCGACCGCCTCGGGGGCGCGCACGACGTCGGTGTACAGGACCCGCATGTCGAACCCCCGGGCTCGCCGCGCCACGCCCTTGCCGATCCGCCCCAGCCCGCAGATCCCCAGGGTCTTGCGGTGGACATCGCGCCCCAGGAACTGCATCACCCCCCAGCCCTTCCATTTCCCAGAGCGGAAGGTCCGATCGGCTTCGATGAGGCCCCGGGCCGTGGCCAGGATGAGGCACCAGGTGAAGTCCGCCGTCGTGTCGTCCAGGACGCCCGGGGTGTTGGTGACCATCACGCGCCGCCTGGTCGCTGCCTTCACGTCAATGTTGTTGTAGCCGACAGCCACGTTCGAGACGATCTTCAGTTGCGGGTTCTTGGCGAGGACCTCGTCGGAGATGACGTCGGTCAGCAGGCAGATGAGGCCGTCCTTGCCCTTGAGCTTCTGCAGGAGCTGCTTGGGGGTGAAGGGGATGTCCCGCTGGTTGCTCTCCACGTCGCAGTGCTTCGCAACGATCGCGAGGGATTCGTCGAAGATCTTCCGCGTCACGAGGACCTTCGGTCTCACGGGACCCCTCCTTTTCGGACTCCTGCGGGGGATTTGATCGAGGAGAGCGGCCACACTCTACGGACGCCCCCCGGGCTTGTCAAGGGATTTGCCGGGGGCCACGGGCCGCGGGGTCAGATCGGGATTCACGGGAGTCATCGGCCGCTCCCCGCGGAGGACCGCGGCGCAGTTCTCCGCCGCCATCAGGGCCATCCGGGTCCGGGTCTCGGCGGTGGCGCTCCCGATGTGGGGGGTCAAGACCACGTTCGGCAGGCGGAGGAGGCCGCGCTCCACAGCCGGCTCGCGTTCGAAGACGTCCAGGCCGGCCCCCGCGATCCATCCCCCCTTCATCGCCTTCACCAGCGCCTTCTCATCCACCACCGGACCCCGAGTCGTGTTGATCAGGAATGCGGTGGGCTTCATCTGGTGCAGCTCCTGCTCCCTGATGTAGTGGGTGGTCTCCGGCGTGAGGGGAAGGTGCAGGGAGACGAAATCCGCTTCCTTGAGGAGGGTGGTCTTGTCCACGAAGGTTGTCCCGAGCTCCGCTTCCACCGGCCCCGGCTGGCGCCGCCGCCCCGTGTAGAGGATCCGCATGCCGTATCCGCGCCCCCGGCGCGCGACCGCCTGCCCGATCCGGCCCAATCCACAGATCCCCAGCGTCTTTCCCCAGACGTCGCTCCCCTGCAGGAGGGAGAACTGCCACATCTTCCAGCGTCCGGAGCGCACGTACCGGTCCCCCTCCACGATCCGGCGGGCCACGGCGAGGAGCAACGCCCAGGCCAGGTCGGCCGTGGTCTCGGTCAGCACCCCCGGCGTATTCGTGACCCAGATCCCGAGGCCCGTGGCGGCCGCGACATCGATGTTGTTGTAGCCCACGGCGACGTTCGCCACGACCCGGAGGCGCCCGGCGGCCTGGAGAACCTGGGCATCGATCCGGTCCGTCCCCATGCAGACGAGGCCGGTCGCCGCCCGGACGCCCTCGAGGAGGCGGCGGCGGGGGATGGGGGTGTCCCGGCCGTGGACGGTCAGGGTCGCGTGCTGCCCCAGCAGGGCGGTGACGGGCTTCGGGAGGGGCCGGGTCACGAGAACGGTGGGCCTGACCATGGCTCCTATCTTCTAGGTCCGCGGGCTCTCCCTGTCAAGGCGGGGAAAAAGGGGTTGCGGTGTTCGGGCCGGCGTGGTATCCGACAGCGGTCGGTGGAGGGGCGCGATGAGTGGGGAAGGGGGACGGGTCCGGTGGGGGCGGCTGCTCGCGGCCGTGACGGCCTACGCGGCCGTGCGTCTTGCGCCGGCTCCCGAGGGGCTGAGCCCGTCCGGGCAGCAGGTCCTGGCCATCGTGGCGGTGGCCCTCGTGCTCTGGGCCAGCGAGGCCCTTCCGGTCGCCCTCAGTTCGCTCGTTCTCCTCATCCTGCTCGGCGCGGCTGCCGGGCTGCCCTCCCTGGGCCAGGCCTTCGTGGGCTTCACCTCCCCGGTCGTGTTCTTCCTCCTCGGCGTCCAGGTGATGAGCGCGGCGGTCTTGAAAAGCGGCCTCGCCGCCCGCGCCGCGCACCTCTTCCTCCGCCGGGCCCGGGGCCGGCCCGGGCGGCTCCTCCCCCAGCTGGCCACTCTGCTCCCGGGGCTCGCCCTGCTCCTCCCCTCGGCCATCACCCGCAACGCGGTCCTGGTGCCGGCCTACCAGGAGGTCTTCCAGCGGGTGGGCATGCCTCCCGACGCCCGGATCCCCCGCACCCTCATGCTCTTTCTGGGGGTCCTCCACCCCCTGTTCTCGTCGGCGTTCCTCACGGGCGGCACCTCCTCCATCACCACCGCCACGCTGCTCGGCGGCTTCACCTGGTGGCGCTGGTTCGCCCTCATGAGTGTCCCCTACTACAGTCTCCTGCTCCTCGGGGGGACGGCGCTGTGGGTCCTGGTCCGCCGCGCCGAGGCCCCGGCCCTCCGGCCGGTTCCCGCCGAGGCCCGGCGCCCCCTCACGGCCCCGGAGGCCCGCACGCTCCTCGCCATCGGACTCGCGTCGGCCCTCTGGCTCACGGACTTCCGCCACGGCTGGAGCCCCGCCCTCCCGGCCCTGCTCGCAGCCGTCCTGCTCCTGCTGCCGGGCGTCGGCGTCCTCACCTGGAAGGACTTCGAGCAGGCGACCTCCTGGGGGATCTTCTTCGTCCTGGGCGCGTCCCTCTCTCTCGCCAGCGCCCTCGTGAGCAGCGGGGCCGCCGCCTGGTTCGCCCGGCTCCTCACCGAGCGGGCCCTGGCCGCCACGCCGCCGCCGGCCGTGACGGCCGCCGCCCTGGTGGCGCTCGCCGCCCTCGTGCACCTCGGCGTCACCAACATCGCCGCCTGCCTCGCGCTCCTGGTCCCGATTGCGGCGACGGTCGCCGGGCCCCTGGGGCTGGACCCGCTCGCCTGCGGGCTCATCCTCACCATGGCCGTGGACGGCATCATCTTCTATCCGGTTCAGACCGCGACGAGCCTGATCGTGTATGAGGCCGGGGGCTTCACCCCCCGGGAGGTGTTCCTCCTCGGCTGGGTGATGCTCGGCCTCACGATCTCCGTCGTCGTCTTCGTCGCCATTCCCTACTGGAGGTGGTGGGGGCTCTCCCTCGTGCTCCGCACGCCGTGAGGGAGCCGGAGGGGGGCCCGGGCAACGGCGGGTTTGCCGGGCCGGCCGCGAGCGGCGCGGCCCGGGAGGAGGGGAGCATGGCTCTGGCACCGGGGCTGAGCGCGGAGTTTCGCCGCAAAGTGGACAAGCAGCACACGGCGACGTACCACGGCAATCCGGGCGTGGACGTCCTCGGCACGCCCGTGGTCTGCGAGTGGGTCGAGGAGGCAGCCTGTCTGGCGGTCCACCCCCACCTGGACCCCGGCATGGTCTCGGTGGGGACCGTCGTCAACATCAAGCACCTGGCCGCCACCCCGATCGGGATGACGGTCCGGGTGCACGCCCGCCTCACCGAGGTGGATGGGCGCCGTCTCGTCTTCGCCGTCGAGGCCTTCGACGAGAAGGAGAAGATCGCGGAGAGCCAGCAGGAGCGTTTCATCGTGACCCTTCAGCGGTTCTTGGAGCGGACGGCGCAGAAGGCGAAGGGGTAAGGCGCCGCAAGGGACAAACGCCCGACGGGGATGGACCTCGGGCACCCGTTCGGGGCAATCCGCGCCAGTCGCCTTCCTGGCCTCCTGGGCCGGGCGAGATTTCTTCAGGCCGCTGGGCGACCTGCGCTGTCCACCCACCCCATGTTATCCAGTAATTTCAACTAGTTACTGCGACATGGTGGCGTCGGGAAGGCTGGAGCTCGGCGCTGTGTAGCGGGGAGCGCTTTCCGTGGAATGCCTGTTGCAGAGCGAGCCCTTGCGCGACGCACAACTCTGTCTGGATCCTCTCGATCTACTTGGTTGGGGGCGTCCGGGGACCCGACAGCTCAGCCGACCAGCCCTCAGCCGGACGGCCCACCAAAAGACTCGGCTGGGGGACCGTATGCAGAGCCACCCCTGGGGGTTGCTTTGGCGGGCGGCCGGCGTCCTGGCCGCTACCTGGCGCCGCCCCCCGTACGGCAAGCTGGTCCTCACCCTCCCGGTCCTCTTCTTCCTGCTTGCCCTGGCGACCGCTCCAGCCATCGGTGGGAGCCTCCGCGCCCTGCGCGAGTTCCCGATCGGGGAGCCCCTCGTCGTCGTCGCCGGCTTCGCGGTCAGCTTGCTCGCCCTGGCCCGCCACCGGACGCTGCGCGATCCCCTCTCCCGCGCGGTGGCGGCCGGGTTCTTCGGTGCCTCGGCCCTGAACTGGGTCTGGCTTCTTCTCCGCCTGCTGCGAGCGAGCACAGGCCTCCCCGGGACGCTGGCCGCCGCTCTCCCTCAAGCACACTTCTACCTCACGTCCGTTTGCCCGCTCTTCGTCCTCACGGCGGTTCTCCTCGGGCTAAGACCGAGTCGGCGGCCGGCGCTCCCCGCCTCCCCCCTCCTCCTTCTTGCCGGAAGCGCTGCTGGCGCTCTCGCCCTGGGAGCCCTGGTGGTCGGGGCGGTGCCCGTTCTGGCCCTCCTCGGGGAGCCCGCCTCGACGCCGCTGCTGCGGCTGGGCCTGGGCCTGCCGATCCTTTTCCTGGCCGTCCTGGTCGCCGGCCGGTGCCTGGCCCGCCAGATCGCCGACCCGGATCTGCTCCGGGATGCCATCGCCTTCTTCGCCCTGATGACCGCGGGCACGTATCTCGCCGTCATCCTCCCTCTCTCCTCGCCCGCGCCGCTCTGGTTCGTCTTCCGGGCTTCCCGGATGCTTACCGCTTCCGGCGTCCTGTACTGCCTGCTCGCCGAGCACGCGGCCCTGCTGGCTCGGGAGCGACGGCATTCGGAGGAGTTGCTGCGCCTCGGTGTCCTGGGGATCCTGGTGACCAGTTCCCTCGATGTAGACCGGGTGCTCCAGAGTGCTGTGGACGGGTCCTGGAGCCTCCTGCGGGCCAGCGGCGGGAGGGGGGTCCTCTATGACCCGAGCTCTGAGACCCTGGAGCTGCGGGCGACGGCCGGGGCTGCCGCTCCGCTCAAGGGGACGCGGGTACCGCTGGGGGAGAGCCTCATGGGCAAGGCGATCCTGGAGAATCGGGCCGGCATCTATGCGGATATCCGCCGGGAGCCGGGGGCCTACCTTGTGGCGGGCGCGCGGCTCCACCCGGTCTCGGCCGTCGTCGCCCCCCTGGCGGTGCAGGGTCGGGTGCTGGGCGCCATCGGGGTGTATCGGGAAGGTCCCGCGACCCCCGGCTTCGGTTCGGCCGACCTGGACCTGCTGATCCGCTTCGCCAACCAGGCCGCCGTCGCGATTGCCAATGCTCAGCTCTACGACGAAGGGCAGCGGATGACGGCGGCCCTGGAGCAGCGGACGCGGGAGCTGGCCGAGTCGGGGGAGCGGCACCGGCTGTTGGCGGAGAATGCCCAGGACGCCATCGTCACCGCCGATGAGGAGGGGCGCATCCTTCTCTTCAACCGGAAGGCGGAGGAGGTCTTCGGGTACGGCCGGCAGGAGGTGTGGGGGAAGAACGTGACCCTCCTGATGCCGGCCGAGGTCATCGGGAGGCACCGGGAGGGCCTGGCCCGGTACCGGGCGACCGGCCGTTCCCGCCTGGTCGGGGGCCCCCCGGTGGAGCTCCTCGGGGTCCGGAAGGACGGGCGGGAGTTCCCACTCGAGCTCACGCTCTCGGCCGCCCGGCGCGGCCCCCACCTGGAGCTGACTGCCATCATTCGGGACATCACCGAGCGGAAGCGGGTCGAGGCGGAGCTGGAGGCCCGGACGGTCCGCCTCCGGGAGCAGACGCGGGAGCTGGAGGAGGCGAACCGGCTCCTGGCGGAGACCTCTCGGCACAAGTCGGGGTTCCTCGCCAACGTCTCGCACGAGCTGCGCACGCCCCTGAACGCCGTCGTCGGTTTCGGTGAGTTGCTCACGGATGAGGCCGCCGGCCCCCTCACGGCCAAACAGCGGGAGTACCTCCGCCACATCCTCGACGGGGCAGACCAGCTCCTCCACCTCATCAACGACATCCTGGACCTCTCCAAGGTGGAAGCCGGCCGCATGGCGTTGCACCTTTCCGAGTTCGTCCTGTCCGAGGCCCTGGAGGCGGCCGTGGCCGCGGTGGGGGCCCAGGCGGCGCAGAAGGGCCTCCACGTGGACGTTCACACCGATCCCATCCTCCCGACCATCGTCGCCGACGGCCTGCGCTTCCGGCAGATCCTGGCCAACCTCCTGAGCAACGCCGTCAAGTTCACCCCTCCGGGGGGTCGGGTCAGCGTCGCGGCCTCGCTGCGTCCCCCCGACACCGTGCTCGTCACGGTCCAGGACACCGGCATGGGGATCGCCCCCGAGGACGCGATTCGAATCTTCCGGCCGTTCGAGCAGGTGGACGCGACGTTAGCCCGGGAGCAGGGCGGGACCGGGCTGGGGCTGCCCATCAGCAAGCGACTCGTCGAGCTCCACGGCGGGCGGATCTGGGTGGAGTCGGCCGGGCCGGGGCAGGGGAGCACCTTCTCCTTCACCCTCCCGCTGGGGCGCCCGGCCATCAAGCCGAAGGTCCTCGTGGTGGACGACGACGAGACCGTGGCGTCCGCGGTTGCCGAGATCATCCGAAGCCTGGGATACCGGGTGGAGGTGGCCACGGACGGGTGGCATGCCCTGACGCGGATCGAGGAGGAGGTGCCCGACCTCATTGTCCTCGACCTCAAGATGCCCCTCCTGAGCGGCAAAGAGGTGCTGGAGCGGGTCCGGGCCCACGAGCGGACCCGGCACGTCCGCGTCATTCTCCTGACCGGCCACCTCGAGGATCCCGAGAGCCTCGAGTCCTTGCACCCGGATGCCTTCCTCACCAAGCCCTTCTCCCTGCCCATCCTCCGGGACGCCATCCAGGCCCTCCTGCAGCGGCAGGAGCGGGAGGAGCGCCGCCCCCTCACCTAGCCGGCCCCTTGCCTCCCCGGCAGCGGCGTGGTGAAATGGCCCGCCATGGGCGCGCCGGTGGAGGGGGGAGGCCAGCACCGACCGGAGTTGGTGGCCCGCTACCGGCGGGCCCGGTGGGGGGTCTGGGGCGTCGCGGCTGCCGTCTTCTTCGTCTCGTACTTCCACCGGGTGGCTCCCGCGGTCGTCGCCAAGAGCCTCATGGCCGAGTTTCAGACGACCGGGGCTGTCCTCGGAGTCCTCGCGGCCGGCTACCTCCACATCTACGCCCTCATGCAGGTCCCGGCGGGGCTGCTGGCGGACGTGGCCGGCCCCCGGGGGACCCTGCTGGGTGGGGCGGTGGTGATGGCGGCGGGTTCCGCCCTCTTCGGGGCCGCCGCGAATCTGCCTCTCGCCTACGCCGGCCGGTTCCTCACCGGCCTCGGGGCCTCCGTCATCTTCGTCTGCCTGATGAAGCTGGCCGCCACCTGGTTCCGGCCCCGGGAGTTCGCCACCCTTTCCGGCCTCGCGGTCACCGTCGGCAACCTGGGAGGGATCGCGGCCGCGACTCCCCTTGCCCTCCTCGCCGGCGCCATCGGCTGGCGGGGAGCCTTCTACCTGGTGGCGGCCGGAACGGCCGGTCTCGCGGTGCTCGCCTGGCGCTTCGTCCATGCCCGCCCCGAGGATCTCGGCCTCCCGTCCCCGATTGTGCTCGAGCAGGGGCAGGCGCCCCGCGACCTGCCCCGGGCGCGGGTCGGGGAGGGTCTCCGGACCGTCCTCGCCAACCGCCACACCTGGCCGGCCTTCTTCGTCTTCTTCGGTCTCTACTCCACCCTCATCACGTTCGTCGGGCTGTGGGGGGTCCCCTATCTCCGGGATGTCTACGGGATGGGGCCGGCGCAGGCGGCGAACCTCATGGCCCTGGCCTCGGCGGGGCTGGTCGCGGGGGGCCCGGTGGCGGGCGTCCTCTCGGACCGGATCCTGGCCCGCCGGCGGGCGCCCTATCTGGCCTTCGGTGCGGCCTACGCGGCGCTCTGGGGAGTCTTCGCGCTCGCCCCGGGGACGCGCCCCCCGGAGGCTACGCTGCCGGTCCTGACCTTCGCCCTGGGGTTCTCGAGCGCCGGCCTGGTTCTCACATGGGTGTGCGCTACGGAAGTGAACCCTCCGCGCTACGCCGGGCTGGCCACGGCGGCGGTGAACACGGGCGGCTTCGTGGGGGCGGCGATTCTGCAGGTGGTCCTGGGGGCGGTGCTGGACGCGAACTGGGCGGGGGTCGTGCAGGAGGGGGCGCGGGTCTATTCGCCGGCGGCGTACGGCGCGGCCTTCCGGATCTGCTTCGGCATGGCGGCGGGGGCCGCACTCCTGGCCACGTTCGTGACCGAGACGTACGGGCGGAACATCTGGGAGCAGCTCCGGGGCCCGGCCGCCTAACCCTCTAAGGGGGGAGTCTCGGGTGCCGCCGCGGGAACAGGGGTGAAGTGCAGCCAGGAGATGCTGTGCCCCTTCACTTCCCGGACCGTCACCCGGTACCCCTCTACCTCCACCGTGTCCCCTGGCCTGGGCATCCGCCCGAGCCGCATGAGGACGTGCCCGCCGATGGTGTCGTTCTCCTCGTCCACCACGGCCAGCCCGAGGCGCTCGTTCGCCTCTCCGATGAGGAGGCGCGCCTGGACCAAGAACCCCCCCTCGGGCATCCGGATGATCTTGGGCGCCTCCTGATCGAACTCGTCCTGGATCTCCCCGACCAGCTTCTCCAGCACATCTTCCAGGGTCACCGCCCCCACCGCTCCCCCGAACTCGTCCAGGACGATCGCCATGTGCTGGCGTTGCGCCTGGAAGTCCTTCAGGGCCCGGGCGATCAGGCGGGTCTCGGGGACGAAGAAGGGCTTGCGGGCAATCTGGCGGATGTCGGCGGCCTCCCCCCGCTCCCGGAGGAGCCAGAGGAGCTTCTTGATGTGGACGATCCCCACCACCTGGTCCAGGCTCCCCTCGCAGAGCGGGTAGCGGGTGTGGCCGTGCTTCTTCGCCACCTCCAGGTTCTCGGAGAGGGGGGCGGTGGCGTCCAGGATGATCACCTCCCCCCGGGGGATCATGACCTGCCGGACGGTGAGGTCCGCGAACTCGAAGACGTTCTGGAGGATCTCCCCCTCCTGGGCCGTGAGGACGCCGCTTCGCTGGGAGGCGGCGAGGATCATCCGAAGCTCCTCTTCGGAGTGGGCCCGCTCCAGCCCGGACGCCGGCCTGACACCGATGCCCCGCAGCGCCAGGTTCGCGATCCCGTTCAGGGCCCAGATCGCCGGGTAGGAGACGCGGTGGAAGAGGTGCATGGGCCAGGCGACCCAGAGCACGGTTGCCTCCGCCCGCTGGATCGCGATGGACTTGGGCGCCAACTCGCCGAAGACGATGTGGAGAAACGTGATAAGGGCGAAAGCGGCGGTGAGGGAGACAGAGTGGGCCGCCACCGGCGACCAGGCGCCGAGGCCGGCGAAGAGGGGCTCGATCAGATGGGCGAAGGCCGGCTCCCCGATCCACCCCAGACCCAGGCTCGCCAGCGTGATGCCGAGCTGGGTGGCGGAGAGGTAGGCGTCCATGTGCTCCACCATGCGGCGGGCGGCGCGCGCGCGGCGGTTGCCCTGGCGGACGAGCTCATCGAGCCGGGTCCCACGGATCTTCACGATCGCGAACTCGGCCGCGACGAAGAAGCCGTTCAGGAGGACCAGGGCGAGCGCGAGGACGAGAGCGATGGTGTTCCACATGGCCTGGGGGAGCCGGCCGGACCAGCTCCAGGCAGGATGGTACCACACTCGGGCCCCGGACCGAAGGCCGGAGGCCGGCCCGCGTTCGGGTGCCAAAATGCCCAGCCGGCGGGCACTTGCGCGGGGCAAAGGCGTTGACAAGGGGCGACCCCGTTGGTACGCTCCGGCCGAATCCGCCCATGGACGTCGTCATTGACGGGGCCTACGGCGAAGGGGGTGGGCAGATCCTCCGGACCGCCCTCTCCCTGAGCGCTCTCCTCACGCGGCCGGTCCGGATCGAAAACATCCGGGCGGGACGACGGAACCCGGGGCTGCAGGCGCAGCACCTGGTGGCGCTGCAGGCGCTGGGGGAGATCAGCGGCGCCGACGTCGGGGGGGCGCGGGTCGGCGCCACGGCGGTCCGGTTCGTTCCCGGCCCGGTCCGTCCCGGGTCCTACCGGTTTGCCGTCGGGACCGCGGGAGCGGTGACGCTGGTCGTGCAAGCCCTCCTGCTGCCGCTGGCCTGGGCGGGCGCGGTTTCGGGCCTCACCGTCACGGGCGGGACCCACGTGCCCTGGAGCCCGCCGGTCCCGTACCTGGAGGAGGTGCTCCTCCCGACACTCGCCCCGGTCGGTGTGCACGCCTCCGCGGAGTTGCTCCGCTGGGGATTCTACCCGAAGGGGGGCGGGGAGGTTCGGGTCCTGGTCCGGCCGGTGGCCGGGATGCTCCGCCCCCTCACCTGCCTCAGGCGGGGGATGCTCCGGGCCGTCCGCGGGACGGCGGGGGTGGTTGGTCTGCCCCGCAGCATCGCCGAGCGGCTCCAGGCGCGAGCGGAGATGCGGCTCCGGGAGCTCCGGGTGCCGG
>DASYVA010000056.1 GCA_036000645.1 Candidatus Methylomirabilis sp. | reverse complement strand
CCCCATCAAGAAGGAACTGTGGTTCTACGGCGCCGCCCAGTATTACCGCAGCCAATGGGGCACGCCCATCTCGAACCAGAAGGTGAGCGTCTTCCTGGAGATCGCCAACAAGGAGCAGCACCGGCTGGGCATCCCCCTCCCCAAGGGCATCGTCCGCGTGTACAAGGCTGCGGCGGACCAGAGCCTGCAGTTCATCGGCGAGGATACCATCGACCACACGCCGAAGGACGAGAAGGTGAAGATCAAGATGGGGGAGGCCTTCGACGTCGTCGGGGAACGCACCCAGCGGGACTGGCGGAAGATCGCCTGGGGCGTGTACGAGACCGAATGGCAGATCCAGCTCCGCAACCACAAGAAAGAAGACGCCCAGGTGACGATCCTCGAGCCTGTCCCCGGGGACTGGGAGGTGCTCCGGAGCAGCCACCCCTACGAGAAGGTGGAAGCCCACACCCTCCAGTTCGTAGTCCAGGTGCCGAAAGAGGGGAAGACGACCGTCACCTACCGCGTCCGGATGCGGTGGTAGAGGCCGAGGGTCTTGAACCGCCGCCGTTCCGTGGTAGAATACCGCCACCCCCAGCCCCCTCCCGGAACCTCCGGGAGGTCTCTCGGGCCACCTCGGGGACTCCCCAGGCAGACCTGGCGGGTGCCGAGCGCATGCGCCCGCATCGCGGGCGGCCTGCTCGGCACCGGATGAGGGTACTGTTCCTCCCGGTGCTCCCTGCCCGTCGGGCCGCACGGCGCGGGGCAGCGATCTCCCCCTGACCGCACCCAAGCATCACCGGAGCAGCAACGCGACTCCGCGCGGGGCGCAGAGGCGGCGGAGAGGCTGATGCCGATCGCGCTCGCGGTGTACCACGATGTCCTCTGATGCTGGTGCCTCCTCGCAGCCGGTCGGCTGAAGCGGGTAAAGCAGCAGGCGGGGGACCGGATCCGGCTGGAGGGGCGGCTCTTCGCGCTTGCCCCGAGCCCGCAGGACTACATCCAGCGCTTCGGGAGCCCGGCCCGCGCCAAGGCGGAGATCCTGACGCACTGGGCGGCCGCGGCCCGGGAGCCGGGCGGGGAGCGGATCAACGCTGCCCTGATGGCCAGCCGCCCCTTCCCGTACCCCGCCTCCCTGCCGATCCTGGCCGGCGTGAAGGCAGCGGAGCGACAGGGGGGGGCGCTGGCCCGCGAGACCTATTTCGAGCATGCCCAGGAGGCGCACCTGATCCAGTGCCGCAACGTGGCCGACCGGGAGGTCCTGCTGGACCTCGCGCAGGATCTCGCGTTGGATTTGGGCCGATTCGAGCGGGATCTCGACTCCGGCGAGTGCGACCCCGCCGTCCTTGCCGAGACGGAGGCGGCCAGGGCTCGGGGCATCGAGAGCACGCCCACCGTGGTCTTCGACGACGCCTGGGCGCTGCCCGGGGCGGTCCCCGTGGAGAACTACCTGGCGGTCCTGAAGGACCTGCTTGGAGGCCGGCAGCCGCAGCAGATCGCGGGCTCCGCGAAGGAAGCCTGGTCCCTCAAGCGCCCCTATCCCTTGCCCCCCCGTTGAGGGGCGGAAATCGTTCCTTGCCAGGGTGAGGGGGAGGGACTATCGTATCAGGCGCGATGGGCATACATCTGCGCCGAAGCCGACCCAGTTCCCAGGATGGCCGCTCTATCGCGTCGGTCCTTCTGCTCCTCTGGTTCCTCGCCGGGCATCCACTCGCGCTCTTCGCGGATGTCCAGGATGAGTTTGACGCTTCCGGTGGCGCAGAGCAGCTCACTCGGAAGGGCCGCTCCGATATCGGAGCGCCTCTGCCGGATCCCTTGCAGGCAGCCGACGATGAAGGGCGGCGCCTGCACGCCCCTTGGGCGGTTACCGGGAGGTTGGGCGGGAGAGCCGCCCTCACGGACAGCCTTCAGGTCTACTCGGCCCTGACCCTGAAGCGCCTTTCGCGCCCGCAAATCCCAACGCTGCTGTTTCCGCTCCAAGTCGCCCCTTCCTCCTGCCGGGACGACGAGCCGCCACACGCCGCCTAGCGAACGACCCGCTCCTGACCAACGAATTCCCTGTATCTACGGGATCGCCCGGGAGGGGGAGAGTTCCATCCGAATCCCGGGCTGGTCCGGGAGGTGTGTCATGACCGTACGCGGATGTCTGACCCGTGTCGTCCTCCCATTTTTCCTTGCCGCTTTCCTGACCGCCGCCCCCGCCCTGGCCGCGCCGGAGGAAGCCAAGCAGGCCTACCGGGATGCGGTCAAGATCGCGATGCAGCAGGACAAGAGCATCAGCGAGCAGGATCGGCAGGCCCTGGACCAGCAGAAGACAAGTCTGGGCCTCTCTGACGACGAGGCCCAGGAGATCGAGCAACAGGTCCGCGCGGAGTAAGTGGGTCCCCCGCCCCCGGGGGCTCGAACCGGCCCCCGGGGGCACGAAGCCTCCGCCCCAGACGACCGCTGCCGATCCCCCGCCCGACTCCGCTGCGGGGAGATCCCCGTTGCAAAGGCCGGGGGCCGTCCTTATGATGGGCGGCCATGATCTCCCCTGCCCCCGTCGCGCCTGCCCTCGCCGCTCCCCGCGCCTTCAGGGTCCACACCCTCTTCCCCCTGCTCGCCGCCGCCATCTGGGGCGGCATGTACGTCGTGAGCAAGTGGTCCTTCGCCGAGCTGCCGCCCGTCGCCCTGGGGCTCGCGCGGATGGCCCTCGGCGGCCTCGCCTGCTGGTTGCTCATCTGGAGGGCCGGGCGGCTGGGTTACGCCGCAGACGACCGGGGCCGCTTCATCCGCCTGGGGGGAGTTGTCTGCGGCACCATCGTGACCCAGTTCGTGGGGACCGACCTGGCCACGGCGGCGGAGGGGGCGCTCCTCACGACGACCACGCCGGCCTTCGTGGTCCTCCTGGCCTGGCTGCTCCTGCGGGAGGTGCCGTCGCTGCGGACGGTAGGGGGGACGATCCTGGCCTTTGCCGGGGTGGTCGTGGTGGTGGCGGGGCAGACGGGACTGGAAGAGCTGTTCGCGGGGGGGACGATCTGGGGGAGCCTCCTGCTGCTCGCGGCGGCCGCGGCGTGGGCGCTCGTCACGGTGCTCGGGAAACCCCTGGTCGCCCGGTATGGGGCCCTGCCTGCCATGACCTACGCGTGCCTCTGGAGCCTCCCGTTTTTCCTCCCGATCCTCCTTTGGGAGGTGAGCCGCCGGCCGGTCCCCCTCCCCTCCGCCGGCGGCCTCTTCGCCATCCTCTACCTCGGCCTGGCCTCCACCGCCCTTGCCTGGTATCTCTGGTACAAGGGACTGGAAGCCCTCCCGGCCGGGGTGGTGGCGGTCTTCTTCTTCGCCCAGCCCGTGGTCGGAGGGGTCCTCGCCTGGCTCCTCCTGGGGGAGCGGCTCGGAGGAGCTTTTCTCGCGGGAGGAGCCGTCATCGCCTCCGGCATCCTCCTCGCGGCCCGCGAGTAGCCGACGTCAGAGGACCTTCCGGGCGAAGATCACCTCGCTGTAGCCGAACCGGTTGACGGGGAAGTGCCGGGTGAGGGCGAGGTCCACCTTCCCGAGGGCGTGGACCGTCTTCTCCCGCCATCCGTCGCGGTCGGAGAACTGGTACTTCTCGGGGATGGGGAAGAGGTAGGTGAAGAAGTCGAACCCGTAGATGTCCAGGATCTGGAAGCCGTGCTTCGCCAGCAGCTCGATGATCTCGGCACGCCCGAAGGAGTTGAAGATCAGCGCCTTCCCCTGGAACTCCCAGACCCTGGGGTGCCCCTTCCGCCGATCCTTGAGGGCCGCGCGCCGCTCCTTCCGGTCCCAGAGGAGGCCCGGGTACCACTTGTTCTCGCACTCGAAGCAGAAGAGCGCGCCGGGCTTGGAGACCCGGGCCACCTCGGCCAGCATCCCCTCGTAGTTGGGGATGTGGCCGATCACGTCCCCGAGGGAAAGAACGCAATCGCAGCTCTCGTCCCGGAGGCTCAGGTGGGTGACGTCCCCCACGAGCAGCCGCACGTTCCTGAGGCGCCGGGCCTGCACCTTTCGGGCCGTGACCTGGAGCGCCTCGGGGGTGAGGTCCACCCCGATGACGCGGCGGCAGAAGTTGGCGGCGTAGAGCACCTGGCTGCCGGTGCCGCACCCGGCATCCAGGACCGTGTCGAAGGGACCCCCGAAGCGCCTCTCCTGGAAGATCTCGCGCAGGCAGCGGGCGAAGAGCTGGAACAGGTTGACAAAGTAGGCTTCCTTCCGCCCGTCGTACTCGTAGGAGATCTCGGCGTAGAACTCCCGGACCTCTTCCAGATGGGGGCGTTCGTCGGGGATCTTCATGCGGGCGGGATCCCGCTCCTCTGATGCCGCCGGCGACTGAACGGGGGCGGGGGGGCGCTCATGCGGGCAGGTGCTTGCCCAGGACCCGCTCGTACTCGGCCAGGGGAACCGCTCCCACGATGGGGGCCTCCGGCCCGATGATGACGGTCGGAATGGCTGAGATCCCGTGCGTGTGGACGGCGTCGAAGTACTCGGCCAGGACCGCCTCCCGGAGGCCCGGGGCCTCGTACTCGACCACGAAGCGCGTGAGGGGCAGGCCGGCCCTGCGGATGACTTCGACGATCTCCTCCCGATTGCCGATGTTCACCCCTTCCTCGAAGAAGGCCCGGAAGAGGGCCAGGTGGGCGGTCTCGAAGGCGTCGTTGCCGAGGCGGGCGGCGGCCTTCGCCGCCTCCTGGGCCGGGAGGCTCGTGGTGGGGAAATCCTCCCGACTCCACATCCGGAAGGTGATCCCCACGTCGGCGGCGGAGGCGGAGGCCCGCTGCCAGGCGGCCTCGCGGTAGGTCCCCTTGAAGCGGACGGTGGGGTCGGGGTGCGGCCGGAGGCAAAAGGCGCGCCGCGTGAGGCGGACCCTCCCCCGGTGCTTCGCGGCGAGCCGCTGCAGCCGAACCGCTGCAGGGTAGCACCAGGGTCAGAGGTAGTCCGAGAACTCCAGGATGGGAATGGGCACAGTCGTCATGCCGGCGAAAGCCTAGCACCGATGCCAGGTCCGGGCAAGGGTCAAGGCTGCCCTCTCGGGAGCCGAGAGGAGGGTTCGCATGAGTGAGGTCGAGGTCCTCTTCCTGGGAACCGGGGACGCGTTCGGGAGCGGCGGCCGGTTTCAGACTTGCTTTGCGGTGCGGGCTGAGGCGACCCAGTTCCTCATCGATTGCGGCGCCTCCTCCCTCATCGCCATGAGGCGGTTCGGGGTGGACCCCTCCCTCCTGGACACCATCCTGCTCTCCCACCTCCATGGCGATCACTTCGGGGGCGTCCCGTTCCTCGTCTTGGACGCGCAGTTCAGCCGCCGCACGCGGCCGCTGGTAGTAGCCGGGCCGCCGGGAGTTGAGGGGAGGGTCCGGGACGCCATGGAGGTCCTTTTCCCCGGCTCCTCTTCCGTCCAGCGGAAGTTTGCCGTGGAGTTCACCGAGCTGGCCGAGGGGAGGGAGACCGTCCTCGGGCCGATTGCGGTAACGCCCTACGGCGTCGTCCACCCGAGCGGGGCGCCGTCGTTCGCGTTGCGGGTCGCGTGTGGGGGGAGGGTGATCGCCTACTCCGGGGATACGGAGTGGACGGAGACGCTGGTAGAGGCGGCGCGGGGCGCGGACATCTTCATCTGCGAAGCCTACGTCTTCGAGAAGAAGATCAAGTACCACCTGGACTATCGCACCCTCACGGAGAAGCGGAGCCGGCTCGGATGCCGGAGGCTCATCCTGACCCACATGAGTGACGACATGCTGCAGCGCCTCCAGGGCCTGGACACCGATTGGGCCGAAGATGGCAAGCGGGTCGTCGTGTGAGCAGTGTCACCCGCTGCGGGCGCGCAGGGGTCATGGGCGGGCATCCGCGAGGCCATAGGAGATGCGGACCCGGAGCCAACCCGGGAGGGGGGGGAGGGGTGCCGCCCGCCGGACCGTCTCGAGGGAGGCCGCATCCAGAAGCGGGGACCCGGAGGAGACAGCCACCTCCGCGGCCGCCACGCGACCATCGGGGCCGATCCGGAACCGGACCGCCACGGTCCCCCGGTGCCCGAAGCGGCGCGCCTGCTCCGGGTACTGCTTCGCCGCCTCGATCCGCCTGAGGATCACGGCAAAGGCCCCGCCGCCTCCCGGTCCTCCCGCGCCCGCCGCGCCCCCTTCGCGGCCACCCACTGGACCCCCAAGCCCTGGTCCCTCTCCCTTCGGCCCGCCGAAGGCTCCCGCGGTGCCGTCGGCTCCCCCTCTTCCCTCGCCGCCCGAGCCGCCTTCGGGCACAGACCCGACGGGCGCCGCGGGGGCCGTGTTCTCAATTACCGCGGGCGCGTGCCGGGGAATGACCTCCTCGGGGACCAGCGGACCGTCGGCAGCCTCGAGCCGCACCGGACTCGGAAGAGAGGGTTCAGCTACCTTTTCCTTCATCCCCTCGACAGACAGGGGCTCGTGGGGTGCCGACCGAGCCAGGGGCTGCGGAGCGAGGGGTTGCGCCGGCGGCGGAGCCTGAGGGCGGGCCACCGGCGCGGCACCGGCCGGCGCGGGCGGCGACCCCGCGCCGGCTCCGGTCGGAGAATACTGCGCCGTGCTCTCTCCCCCACCCAAGCCGCCTGGGTCCTCGGTCTCGAGCGAGACCAGACGCACTTCGAGCGCGGCCACCGGCTCCGGCCCGGTCCGCGGAAGTCCCAGGGCGATCAGCCCGAGGAGCGCCACATGCAGCAGCAGGGAAGCCGCTAGCGGACCGCGGAGACTTCCTGACCCTTCTCGACCCACCGCTTCTGATTCCATCTCACCTCATCAGAAGTTAGCCTCTAGACCCACCAGATAGGTCAGGCCGAACGCCGGGAATCCCAGGACGTCCTCGTATTCCTTGTCGAGGAGGTTCTCGATCTTCGCCGTCAGGCGGAGGCTGTGGAGTGGCCCCAGCGCTTCGGCCAGGACGGCGCTGGCGGCCAGGTCCACCTTGGCATATCCACTGTTCAGGACGGTAACGACGGGAAAAGTCCCGGGCTGTACGTCGGGCCGCTCGCCGACGAATAGCGCCGTGGCGGCGAGGCTGTAGCGCCGACCGAACTGGTAGATCGCCGCTACGCTGCCGAGGTGCTTCGGGCGCCGGAGGAGAGGCTGCCTGGTAGTCCGGTCGATCGGCTCCATGAAGGTGTAGCTGCCCTTCAGGCTCAGCCCCTCGACCGGCCGAATCTCGATGGCCGCTTCGACCCCCTTCGACCGGGCGCTCCCGATATTCTGGGGGATGAAGAACGGATCAAGCACAATCAGGTCGGTGAACCGGGTATGGAAGTACGTCGCACTGAGGGTGACCAGACTTCCGAAGAGCCTCTGCTCGGTGCCAACCTCCCAGGTGCGGCTGCGTTCGGGTTGGAGGTCGGGGTTGCTGAACCCCGGAAAGAACAGGTCGCTCAGGCTGGGGGCCCGGAAGGCGGTGCCATAGCCGCCCCTAAAGGCCGTCCCGGTCGCTGCCAGCTGGTAGACGGCGGAGACCTGACCTGTCCCGTGGTTTCCGAACCTGCTGTGATCATCCAGGCGGGCCGATCCAAGGAGCGTCAATCGATCGAGGAGAGTCAGCTGCGCTTGCAGGTACCCGGCCTTGTTCGTGACGGTGGCCTGCAGGTCCCCACTATCGGCCCCCTCCTGTTTCCACTGCCCGCCCGCGGTCAGGATTAGGGAGCGGACGGGGCGAAAGGAGGTCACGAACTCCAGGTCATCCACATCGGTTTCGGTGACGAAGACAGAGGGCGGGTCCGTGAACCGGGTCTCCTCGATGACCCTCGCCAGGATCACCTTGTAGTCCCATGCCGGCGTGAGCGCGTGAGTGAATGTAGCCCCCGCCTGCGTGAACTCCCGCTTGGAGTTCTGGTCGGGGTCGAAGCTCCGGCCGGCCACGGGGGGGAGGTTCTTATCCGTGTCGAGGAAGCGGGAAAAGAACTCCAGGCGGGTCGTCGGTGTCGGCTTCAGGCCAATCCGCCCTGAGAGCGTCGTGCTCTCGTAGTCGTCGTGGTCGAGTTCCCCCTCGCTGTCCAGCCGAGAGCCTGCGACCGCATAGTCCCACTCGGTCCCCCCCCCAGCGCTCGAGAACGTCTCCCGGAAGGTCGAGTGGTTCCCGCCTTCGAGCCGTACGCGGTACGTCGGCACGCCAGTTCCGGTCCGCGTGATGATATTGACCACACCACCCATTGCCGCGGATCCGTAGAGCGTGCTCTGCGGGCCGCGGACGATCTCGATCCGGTCCACGTT
>DASYVA010000055.1 GCA_036000645.1 Candidatus Methylomirabilis sp. | reverse complement strand
CTGGCGAGCGGCGCGGGGGTCAAGGAGGCGATGATCCGGGTCGCAACGATCAATCCGGGCCCCGCGATCAGGGCACTGAAAGCCAAGGGGTACGCGGTCCGGCAGGCCTGGCGGGCATAACGACGGAGCGGGGTGGGAGATGGATGCTACGCCGCAGGCGGGGTTGGGGACGGTACGGGAGTGGATGAGTCGGAATCCGGTCACGGTGTCGCCGGAGCATTCCGTGGAGCAGGTCATCCGGCTGATGCGGGCGCAGGGGATCCGTCACGTGCTCGTCATGGATGGCGGGCGCCTCGCAGGGATCGTCTCGAATCGCGATGTCCTCCGGCTCCTCCTTGGGGGGGAGCGCCTGCTCTCCCCCGGGGCCCCGATCGTCGAGATCATGACCGAGAACCCCGTGAGGGTGTCGCCGGACGCGCCGTTGACGGAGGCGGCCCGGGAAATGCTGGACAGGAGAATCGGCGCGCTGCCCGTTGTCGAGGGGGACCGGCCGATCGGGATCCTCACCAAGTCCGACGCGTTCGAGGCCCTGGTGAGATGGGCAGAGGGGGACCTGGGCCGGGTCCACGCGGGGGAGGTCGGCTGAGCCCGAGCAGATCGCCTTCGGCGCTCTTCGACCCGAAGGCCGTCGCGTCGGCGAGGACATCCAGTGGCCTTTGGGGGGTCCAGAAGGAGGAACGCATGCGCGTGTTGCTGGCGACCGACGGTTCCACGGATGCCCTGACGGCGACCCGGTGGTTGCGGCATTTTCCGTTGCCCGGGGACAGCCCGGTCTTGGTCCTGACGGTGGCCGTCGTCGTCGAGCCTCCGGTTCGGGCGGAGACCCTGAAGCACCTCAGGGACGCGATCCTCGCCGACGCCCGCCGGATCGGCGACGAGGCGGAGCGGCTCCTCGGTTCTCGCGGGCCGGGGGCCGAGCTGCGGGTGAGCGAGGGCGAGCCCCGGGCGGAGGTCATCCGGGCGGCGGAGGAGTGGGGCGCGGAGCTGGTTGTGGTGGGGGCCCGCGGCCTCGGCGGCGTCCGCGGGCTGCTGGTCGGCAGCGTCTCGCTGGACGTGGCCCGGCATGCCCCCTGCCCCGTCCTTGTGGTGAAGGGCCAGCCCCAGGGGTTCCGCCGCGTCGTCGTGGCCGTGGACGGGTCCCCCGATTCCCTGGAGGCCCTCCGCTTCTTCACCCTCCTGCCGCTCCCGGGGAAGCTGCGGGTGAGGCTCGTGGGGGTCGTGAACCGGCTTCGCATCCCCCCGCTGGCTCCTCGGGCCGCCCAGGCGCACCTGAGGGCCGTGGTGGCTCAGCTCGCGCGGGAGCGCCGCGCCGAGGTGGAGACCGCGCTCCAGCACGCCGCCGCCGAACTGCGGGACCGGGTCGGGGCCGTCGAGCTGGCGATCCCTGTCGGGAGGCCCGGGGAGCAGATCGTGCGCGAGGCCACCGAGTTCGGGGCGGACCTCGTCGTGGTGGGCGCGCGGGGCCTGGGCGGCGTGAAGCGGTTCCTCCTCGGCAGCGTGTCGGAGGAGGTCCTGCGCGCCGCACGCTGCCCCGTCCTGATCGGCAAGGGATCGTCCAGTGGAGCGGGCGGCCGCTGACCGGTCGGTGGGTGGGACCGAGCGGCGACAGTGGGGCGCCGCCGCCCCACCTTCCCCACGTGCGCCTGACGTGACTTCGCACGAAACTCGCAGGGTTACGCGCCACTTCCCGTGGCACCGCCCTTGCTCCTTTCTCCTGCGTGGCCCGGACGCACGAGGGCGCCCGGGGAAGGAGGAAGCCATGAAGGTCTCCAAGATTCTGGTTCCGCTCGATGGCTCATCCCTGGCCGAGGCTGCGCTCCCGAAGGCGCTCGAGCTGGGGGAGGCGTCGGACGCTCAGCTGATCCTGCTGCGGGCCGCGCAGGCCCATAGCCTCCCGGGCGTGGATCCCACCGATGCCCAGGTCAAGGTCGTGGGGGAGGCGGAGGAGTATCTGGCCCGGGTCGGGGACCGGCTCGCCGACCTCGGGTGCAAAAAGGTCGAGTGCTCGGTCTGGTACGGGTCTGCGCCCTACGCCATCGTCGAGGCGGCCCGGTTGTACAAGGTGGACCTGATCGTGATGACGACCCACGGCCGCAGCGGCCTGGGGCGCCTGATCCTGGGCAGCGTGGCCGAGTCGGTGCTGCGCGGGACCACCACCCCGATCCTGCTGTTGCGCGCTGCGGAGGCGCCCGTGGAGGCCCCCGCCGGCAAAGGAGAGGCCGTGGGCCAGGTAGCGGGCAGCCGCGGCTGAGACCGGGGGTTCCTTCACTGGAGGTCGGCGATGGCGGTGGAGATCCGGGGGCTTTCCCGCGACCCGGCCCTGCGCGCCCGGGTCGCCAGGCGGCTCAGCGCGGCCCTGGCGCCGTTGCGGGTCAAACCGGTGGCGGCGCGGGTGATCTTCTCCGATGAGAACGGGCCGAAGGGCGGGATCGCGATCCGGTGCGCGCTGATGGTCCGGCTGCCCTACCGGCCGACGATCCGGGTGGAGGACACGGCGGCAACCGCACGGCTGGCCTTCGACGGCAGCTTCGCGGCGCTCGAGCGGCGGGTCGCGCGATATCGCATCCGCGCGAGGGATCTCAGCCGCCGCCCGAAGAAGTATTTCGTCGCAAAGCGGCTGCTGGCGGCGGGTCTGCGGCCAGCCTCGCGGGATTGATGGCGCAACGAGCGGGAGAGCAGCGGACGCGGGGCCGTCGGAGCCTCCTCGGCAAGACGAAGAGAGGTGCGTGATGAAGCCGTTTCGCCGGATCCTCCATCCGACTGATTTCTCCAAGGCCTCCGGACCCGCCTTCGCCAGGGCCCTGGA
>DASYVA010000054.1 GCA_036000645.1 Candidatus Methylomirabilis sp. | reverse complement strand
GCGCCCTCCTCGTTCCCCAGACCTTCCTCTCCATGCTGGGCGGCATCGCCGCCGGGCTGGTCGGCGGCGCCATCCCCGGCATCACCATCACCATGACCATCATCCTGGTCCTCCCGTTCACCTTCGGGATGGACACGCTGCAAGGGATCGCCACCATGGTCGGGGTCTACGTCGGAGGGGAGTCGGGCGGCCTGGTCTCGGCCTGCCTGCTCGGGATCCCCGGGACACCCTCCGCCATCGCCACCACCTTCGACGGCTTCCCCATGGCCCGGAGGGGGGAACCCGGCCGGGCGGTCTGGCTCGGGATCTGGGCCTCCCTCTTCGGCGGCCTCATCGCCGGCCTGTTCCTCGTCGTCGGCGCCACGCAGCTCGCCTACCTGGCCCTGCAGTTCGGCCCCTGGGAATTCTTCTCCCTCTTCGTCCTGACGCTGAGCATCGTCTCGAGCCTCTCGGAGCAGTCCCTCCTCAAAGGCCTGCTGGCTTCGGTGGTCGGTCTCCTGGTGACCACGGTGGGATCGGACCCCATGATGGGGGTCCCCCGCTTCACATTCGGGACGGACCTCCTCCGGACCGGCTTCCCGTTCCTGCCGGTCCTGGTGGGGGTGTACGCGTTCTCCCAGATTATGCTGGACCTGGAGCAGGCCAGGGGGCAAGGCGCCCTGGATGCCCGCCAGCGGTTCAACCTGAAGGTCTCCCACCTCGCCGTCATTCGCGAGATCCTCCGGCAGCCGGTCAACCTCATCCGCTCCTCCCTCATCGGCCTCTGGATTGGGATCCTTCCGGCGGTGGGCGGCAGCGCGGCCAATATCCTCGCCTACGACCAGGCGAAGAAGATGTCCCGGACCCCGGAGCGGTTCGGGACGGGCCACGCCGAGGGGATCGTGGCGAGCGAGTCCTCCAACAACGCCAACATCGGCGGCTCCCTGATCACCATGATGGCCTTCGGTATCCCGGGGGACGCCGTGACGGCCGTCATGCTCGGCGCCCTGATCATCCACGGGATCCAGCCCGGTCCGCTCTTCATCACCACGCACACCCATATCGCCTACGGGCTCTTCGCCGCCTACTTCATCGGCCACTTCCTTACGATCCTGGTCGAGGCGTTGGGGCTCCGGGTGATCCTCAGGATCGTGAACGTCCCGCAGCAGAGCCTGATGCCGGTGATCCTCGTCCTGTGCGCCCTGGGGGCCTTCGCGCTGAACAACCTCCTGGCCGACGTCTGGACCCTCTTCTTCTTCGGGGTTCTGGGCTACCTGATGGTGAAGACCGGCTTCCCGTTGGCTCCCCTCATCCTGGGGGTCATCCTGGGAGACCAGATCGAGCAGAACTTGATCCGGGCCATCATGACCGACAGCAACCTCACCCTGTTCCTCTCTCGACCCATCTCGGGCCTCTTCCTGGCACTCTCCGTCGTCTCCTTTGGCATCGGCATCTACCAGGCCCGCCGCCACTAAACAAAAATAGCCGCCACTCGCGTGGCGGCCGCCCCGGCCGACTCCGAACGCTGATCCTATCGGGCTGTTCCCGTCCCCCGGCGCCTCCCGCTCGAGAGGAGGGTCACCCCCCCAGGCGCTGACGGGCCCGGTCCGCCGCCCGCAGGAGCGGGTGGAGCTCCGCAAGCAGGCGGTCGGCCACCCTTCGGTACCCGGCGCCGTTCGGGTGGACGGCATCGCTCTTGAGGCGCGAATCGGTCAGGATGCCCTTCAGGGCGTCCGGGATGTACAGCATGCCGCGGTCCCGAGCGACCTCCTCGTAGAGCGGCCCCATCTCGTCGGTGAGAATCCCTGCCCTGAACCCCACCAGAACGACCATGGCCCCGGCCCCCTGGATCCGCTCCGCCATGACCTCCAGGTTCCGGCGGATCTGCTCCCGCGGGACGCGCCGGAGGAAGTCGTTGCCGCCGAAGAAGACGAGCACCAGACGCGGGTCCTGGCTCAGGACATCCCGCTCCAGGCGCCGCAGGCCGTCCGCGGTGGTCTCCCCCGCCACGCCGGCGTTCACCACGGGAATCGGGAGGGTGGCGGCCAGGAGGCTCGGGAAGTCCTCCCCCGGGCCGGCCCCCACCCCCTGCGTCAGACTATCGCCGAAGCAGACCAGCGTCGCTCCTCTTGAGGCCAGGTTGCGGATGGCGCGGTAGTCGTCGCCGCCGCAGGAGGAGATGACGAGGGCGGCAAGGCCCAGCGCGACGGCGCGCCCCGCGGTCCGGGGGCTCATCCGGTCGCGGGGGCCGGAATCCGCCGTTCCTTGAGCGGCACGCACGCCAGGGCAGCCCCCAGCGGGAGCAGGCTCAGGCTCGCCATTCCCCACTCCAGCCCGACGGCGTCAATCAGCACCCCCGTGACCCCCGCCCCGATCCCGCCGGCACCGAACGCGAACCCCAGCGTGAGGCCGGAGGCGAGCCCCACCCGCGTCGGGAGCAGCTCCTGAGCGAAGACGACGGCGGCCGAGAAGCTCGCCAGCAACGCCGCGCCGCTCAGGGCCAGGAGCAGCAGAGCCAGCCCCCCGTCGGTGGCCTGGAAGCCCAGCATCAGGGGCGCATACGTGATCATCGTCCCGACGAGGATGCTGCGGCGTCCCCAGCGGTCCGAGAGCGTGCCCCCCAGAAGGCCCCCGAGCGCGCCGCAGAACAGGTAGAGGAACAGGGCCACGCTGGACGGCGCGGCCGGCTGGCGGTCGTTCGCGAGGAGAAACGGCAGGAAGATGATGGTGGCCTGGTAGGTCCAGGAGCGGAGGGAGACTGCGAGGATGAGGAGGCTGAGCCCGAGGACCGGCACGGGGGCCTCGCCCCCGTGCTCCCCTGCGGCGAGACGGGGCCTCGGGAGACGCGGAGGCCGGACGGCGAGGAGGGCCACGGCCAGGACCGCCCCGGGCAGGAGCAGCCCGAGCGTCCCGGGGGGGCCGAACCGGGAGAGGAGGAAAGCCCCCGCGATCGGGCCGAGGGCGAAGCCGAGGTTCCCCCCCGCGGAGAAGAGCGACATCGCCGCCCCCTTCCGGACCCCCGCCGCGGCCGCGACGCCCATCGAGGCCTTGGGATGGTACGCGGCGGTCCCGAGCCCCGCCAGTCCCACGGCGAGCAGGAGGGCAGGATAGGACGGGGCGACGCCCGTTGTCCCCATGAACAGGGCGGTCCAGGCGACCCCGACCGCCAGGAGCCAGTCGAACCGCCACCGGTCGGAGAGCCAGCCGAAGATGGGCTGCGCCAGGGAGGAGGTCAGGGAAAGGAGGGCCGCCACCAGACCCACCTGAGAGTAGGTGAGGTCGAAGGTGGCCTTGGCCACCGGCAGGAGGACCGGGAGGACGTTCTGGTTGGCGTCCACGACGATGTGGCCCGCCACCAGGAGGAAGAGAGGGAGGGCCTGGACCCCCCCGATTCCCGCCTGCGGTTCCGGTCGCATCGGCTTGGCTAGACCCGGGGGAGGGTGATGTCCCGCTGGGCCTGATACTTCCCCTGCTTGTCCCGGTAGGAGACCTCGCAGGGCTCATCGGCCCGGAAGAACACCACCTGGGCAATCCCCTCGTTGGCGTAGATCTTGGCCGGCAGCGGCGTCGTGTTGCTGATCTCGAGCGTCGCCGTCCCCTCCCACTCCGGCTCGAAGGGGGTGACGTTCACGATGATGCCGCAGCGGGCGTACGTGGAATTGTGCACCAGGATGTCGTTCGCCACAAAGTTGGCCGTTCCCTCCACCGTGAGGTCGAAGACCTCCTGCTCCCCCGCCGGCTCGATCCGCCCGACCGCGTCCCACAGGACGTCTGAATCCGCGAGCGCCAGCAGGGTCTCGTCCGACAGACCCTCGGCCACCTGGCGGACGGCTGCGCGGGGCACACTCTGGTTCGGCTGGGTCCGGTCCAGGCCCAGGCTCCGCAGAGAACGCCCCCCCCTGGCCGCCGCTTCCCGGAGCATCTGCCAGGCTTCCGGAGGCAGGGTGTCGAAGTTGGACTTCCGTTCCGGCATCCCGGCGATGTACTGGACCGCCTCCTGGAGGCGGCGCTGCTTCTGAGAGCCGGGAAGGAAACCGATGGCGCCGGCGAAGCGGAGGATCTGTCCTTTGGCGGTTACGCTCAGAATCCATGCCGTCGTCCCGCGGTTGGTCCACCGCTTCCGGAGGAACCCCACGATCCCCAACCGCAGGAGCAGGTGCTGGACGTCGCGCGCCAGGCGCTCCGAGGCCGAACTGTACTCGAGGTGGAGCTCGTCACCGGTCCGGGAGATCCCCCCGTCACCGGAGAAGAGGGCCTGGAGGAAGAGCCGGATGCTCGGCTGATCGGCGGTGAAGAGAACGCTTGGAATGAACTTCTCCCGGGAGCGGACGTTGACCCCGAGGCCTTCCAGCCACGCGGCGCACCGGTTCCGCCGCATGATCCCCCCACGCCCCGGCCGGTTCACGATGTTCATCCCTATCTCCCCCACCCGCGTGACCTCGCATCCGAACCCCCGGGCGGCCTCGGCCAGGGCCTCCCGGAGCACCGGGTCCCCCGAGGTGTAGCGGGGGGAATGTCCCGGGGTGGCGCACTGGCCGTCGGACAGGAGCAGCCCGAGCAGGACGGCCTCGTGGGCCGGAAGGGGAACCTGGCCGAAGACGGGGAGGCAGCGGGGGACAGCGATCCTCGAGCCCACCCGAAGCCGGTGGAGCGGTGTCCATCCCTCGAAGGTCAGGAACGGGTGGCCGGCGGTGGCCTCGATGACCCGCCCCGTCCGCGTCGTGAGCCGGAACGTCGGCTGCACCCCCTGGGCGAGGTGGCTTGTGACCTCGCCGCGCCGCAAGCGTTGGCCGTCCAGCGTGGGGACCAGGCCTCCACGCTTCGCCACGAAATCCCGGAGTGGCAGGAACGCCCCGGTCGCGGCGTCCACCACCCGGGTATGGCCAGGGAGGCACTTCCCGAGACAGATGGTCAACACGTCCCGGGGGATCCGAAAGTACTCCACCGTCCGCGCGAGGGCAAAGGAATTGGGCGGGATGATGCAGACCGGGCCCTGGAAGTCCACGAAGGACTCCGGGTTGAAGGCCTTGGGGTCCACGATTGTGCTGTTGATGTTGGTGAAGATCTTGAACTGGTCCGCGACGCGGATGTCGTAGCCGTAGGAGGAGAGCCCGTAGGAGATGACCGCTTCGCGGACCTGCTGCTCCACGAAGGGCTCGATCATCTTGTGCTCGCGGGCCATCCGGCGAATCCACGCATCGGAGCAGATGCCCATGCGCCCTCCTCGTGGGGGGAGTGACCGGCTAGATCTTGGCCCCGGCCCGGACCGGCCAGGCGGTGGTGAACGGCTTCTCCAGCGGATTGCCCCCCGTGTCGGCGAGGTCGGGGGTCAGGGTCACGCTCACGGTGCGGCGGAGCGGAAAGGGCCGGCTCGGAGTGAAGAAGATCACCCGGCGGTCCCGGGAGAGCCGGATGGTTCCCCCGTATAGCTCCCCGGTCTCCTGGATCGTGACCTGGAACGAGTCGGAAGTGACCGTGGTCGGATCCACGGGCCGGTTGAAGCGCACCGAGATCACGAAGTCGGGGGGGATCTCCGCGCGGGCGGTCCGGACTGCCGTCACCTTGAGCCAGGGCCGGACCTCCGTCAGGAAGGTGAACCGGACAGGGGCGGGGAGCGGCTCCCCGCGCGCGTCCTCTACGGCCGGGTCCACCACCACCGTATAGGGGGTGTTGGGCGCGAGCGTGGTGGCCGGCGTGAGGGTCAAGCGCAGCCCACGGAGGAGGTCGGGGCGGACCAGGACCGGGATCCGGTTCCCGGCCACATCGCTGAGCCTCACCGTCCCCGGAAGGACCGTGAGGGGATTCACGGGGACGTCGAAGGCGAGGATGATGGTCTCGTCAATCGGGAAGTCGATCGGGGGGTCGGGACGCCCCGGGGCGCTGAGGGCCGAGACCCGGGGAGCCTGCTCCAACACCCGCCGCAGCTCGTCGGCGTGCCGGGCGGCATCCCGGCGGACCTGCGGCGTGGGATCGTCCCGGACCGCCCGCTCGAGCGCCTCGAGCGCCCCCCGATGCTCGATCCTCCGGAGCGTCCGCGCCGCCTCCAGCCGGACTAGGTCGGCGCGATCGGAGGCCAGGGCCGAGGCCAGCTCCGGCAGCCCCTTCAGGCGGGAGAGGAGGGTGCAGTCCAGGGCCGCGGCGGCCGCCCGCCGGAGCTCCTCGCTCGGGTCCCGCAGCAGGGCGTCCGTCACCGCCCCCACCGTCACCTCATCGGTCGTGCAGGCCAGGAGGCGGAGGGCCTTCTGCTTCTCCTCGAGGGGCCCCTCCCCCCGGAGGACCTGCAGGGCAGCCCGGACCTTCTGGTGATGGTCTTCCTGGGCGACGGCGCTCGGAGGCCAGGCCAGGGCGAGGGAGAGCGCGAGGGGAAGGGCCAGGCGGGCGAGCACGGCGATCACCTCCGGCCTGGCCGGCGGCCAGGAGCAACAACGCGGAACCGGCACACGGATAGCGCGGCGAGGGAAGGGCGGCGGGCTACTGCTCCGGTGCCTCGTACATCTTGATCGCGTCAATCCGCCAGCGCCCGTTCTCCCGAACCAGGTTGTAGGTCTCCCTGGCCACCTTCCGGCCGATCGGAGTCTCCAGCCGGAAGGAGGCGACAACGGTCGCCTCATTCCCTGTCACGATGGCCGGATGCACCCGCATGAAGAGGATCTTGGCTCGGCCCCGGTCGGCGAGCTGGCCGCCCAGGCGCTCGGCCCACGCGTCCCGGGGGAGCCCCTCCTGGAGCCGCTCCGTCACCAGGTCGTAGGCCTTGTCAAACTCCCCCTCCCGGACGGCCGCCAGGTAGGCCCGCACCACGGCGCTGGGCGGGACGGACTTCTCGACCGCGACCGCGGGGGCCGCAGCGAGCATCGTGAGGAGGGCAATGGCAAGCCAGGGCCGCACGATTCGATCCGTCCTTCCGGCGCCCGGGTCTCCTCGCGGGGCCGGGCCCCGCAGGTATTCTCGCACAACACGTCACCGGAGAAAAGCGATGGGGGGCCCGGCCCCCGCCGCGCCCCCCATCTCCAGGGCCCGCCTCCTCCCTCTCTATCGGCCGACTAGCACTCCGCGAAGCCGCAACCGTAACACTTGAGGCATCCCTCCTCGTAGGCGAGCGTCGCCTCCCCGCACTCCGGGCAGGGATCCCCCACCTTGATGGGCGGGCCGCTCCGCTCGGGCAGCGTGAGCTGGGCGGCGGCCTGCTCCTCCGTCTCGATCATCCCCACGTGCTCCGCCAGGACCTTGGCGATGGCGTCCGGGAGGGACCGGATCCGCTCCTTCCCGAAGCCGAGGTGGCGGCTCCCGCCGATGCCCCCGAGCTGCTCCACGATCTGCTTCACCCGCTCCTTGGCCGGCACGGGAGACGCCAGGCGCAGGCAGAGGGAGATGAGCCGGCCGATGGCCTCCGAGACCGCGGCCGTCTCGCTCCCTACCTTTCCCACGTTGGCGAAGACCTCGAGCGGCTCCCCCTGGCCGTTGTGGTTCACGGTGATGTACGCCGTCCCGAGCGGGGTCTCCGTCCGGTAGGTCACCCCCTGCACCACCCGCGGCCGGGGCTGAACCGGGGCCGGCGGGGCCGCCTGTGCCGTCGGCGCCTTCTCCTGCTCCTTGGCCCCCGTCCCCACGTGCAGGACCTGGGTCCCCTTGCAGCCGTCCCGGAAGACCGTGATGCCGATGCACCCGGTCTCGTAGGCGAGCAGGTAGGCGTTCCGGATGTCCTCCGACGTAGCACTGCTGGGCAGATTGATGGTCTTGCTCACGCCATTGTCTGTGTGACGCTGATAGACCCCCTGGTGGCGCACGTGCCACTCGGGCGCGACCTCGTGGGCGGTGATGAAGACCCGCCGCACGTCCTCCGGCACCTCCGCGAGGCCGTGCAGGGTCCCCCGCTCCGCCACCTTCTGCATAAGCGCCTCGCTGGAGAAGCCCCGTGCCTTGGCGATCGCCTCGAAGTGCTTGTTGACGAAGGAGAGGCGCCGCTCCCCCACCCGGTGCTCGAAGGCCACCGCAAAGAGGGGCTCGATGCCCGACGAGCAGTCGGCGATGATGGAGATGGTGCCGGTGGGGGCGATGGTGGTCACGGTGGAGTTCCGGAGCATCCCCTTGTCCCGGTAGATGCTCTGGGCCCACGTGGGGAAGGGGCCTCGCTCCTCCGCCAGCCGCCGCGACTCGTCGTGCCCCTTCTCCTGGATGAAGGCCATCACCCGATCGCCCAGCTCCAGGGCCGCCTCGCTGTCGTAGGGGATGCCGAGGCAGCAGAGCAGGTCCGCCCACCCCATGACCCCCAGGCCGATCCGCCGGTTCTTCTTGACCGCCTCGTTGATCTCCGGGAGCGGATAGGGGTTCACCTCGATAACGTCATCCAGGAAGCGGACCGAGAGGCGGATGGCCCGCTCCATCCCGGCCCAGTCGATCCCCTCCACGGTGGCGCCCGACGTGACGAACTTCGCGAGGTTCAGCGAGCCGAGGTTGCAGTTGTGGACGATCATCCCCTCGGCGATCAGCGAGTGCGTCACCGGCTCGGAGACATCGTAGACCTCGACCTCCTCGTCAGCGACCACGGAGGCCACCCCGACCGCGAGACGATCCTGCTTGGTCCACTGCCAGCGAAACTGGTCGCAGCGCTCCTGCTTCTTGGGCGTCAGCGGGAACCCAATAAGGTCGAGGAAGCGGTGATAGCTCTTGCCGTTGACCTTGAGTTGGCCCCAGGCCCGTCCGGTCGGGCGATGCGGGTAATATTTGATGTTGCTCCGCATGCCCAGGTTCAGCAGGAGCAACTGAACGTCCCGCAGGAGTTCCAGGGAGGCGGAACTGAGTGTCACCTGGGATTTCCTGTGCGTCTTCGAGCCATCGGCGCCGAAGAGCCCCTGGAGGTAGCGGATCTGCTCCTCCTTCGGGGCGGTGAAAACGAACTTCGGCGCCCGCTTCTCGGGACCCCGCCCTGAGGCGAAGCCGTAGGCCTTGAACGCAGCGATGGCCTCGGCCCGCTCCGTCGCAATGCATCGAACCATTGTGGGCTGGG
>DASYVA010000053.1 GCA_036000645.1 Candidatus Methylomirabilis sp. | reverse complement strand
AGGAAGACGAGAAAGGCGAACAGGATCCAGGAGACGAGGAGGTAGGCGACCGAGAGCTCCAGGACCCGGCCGGAGGCCCCGAGGAGGGCGGCGGCCCAGCGGGAGCCCCAGAGGCCGAGGAGGCTCAGGCCGACGGCGAGGGCGAGGCCCAGGGTCAGGCCGGACCGAACCGTCTGGGCCCGGCGGCCGGCATCGCCTGCGCCGGTGTGGTACGCCACCATGACGGTGAGGCCGACCCCGAGGCCAAAGACGATGGCCATTTGGAAGAAGATGAGGAGCTGGGCGAGGCCCACGGCCGCCAGCTCGGCCGCTCCGAGGCGCCCCACCATCAGGGCATCCACGATTCCCACGCCCCGCTGGAGCAGATTGCTGGCGGCGATGGGCAGCGCCAGCCGCAGGACCGTCCGCCGGATTGCGGCGGTGTCCGCCGGCATCGGCTCCTCTACCGCCGGGTCTGACGGATGAACTGGCCGCGGTAGACCGTCCGCTCGTCCTCCACGCCGACGAAGGCCTCGGCGTCCAGCGCTTCGATCAGGCGCAGGACGCGCGGGACATCCCGCCGGCGCACCACCGTGAGCACGATCCCCACTTCGCCCTCCTGCCCCTCTCCCGCCACCTTGGTCGCCCCGAAGCCCTCGGCCCGGAGCCCCTGGGCAATGGCGGAGGCCTGGTGGCTCGAGACCACCCGGATCAGGGAGTAGCCGATGGCCAGCATCTCCTCGATTGCCGCCCCGACGATCGTTCCGGTCGCGAAGCCGGCGCAATACCCGAGGACGTTCCAGAGGTTGTCCATGGCGGTCACAACCCGGCTGATGGCCATGAGGAAGATGAGCACCTCGAAGAACCCGATGAGCCCCGCGATGAGCTTGCGCCCCCGGACCGTGAGGAGGAGGCGTACCATGTCCATGGAAACGTCCGTCACCCGGAACCCGAAGATCAAGAGCCCGCCCAGGATGCCCTCTGCCGTCATGTGCTCTTCTCCTTGCCGAGGATGGGGGGCGCCGTCCCGGCGCAAACCGCCCCTGGGTAACACGCGAGGAAGAGGCTGTCAAGGCGCGGGGAATTCAGCCGCGGTAGACGGGCGCCGGCACGGTGAAGAAGGCGTGCAGGGCGTGAAAGAGGAGCGCCCGGTTCTTCTCGAGGATGTTGTGATGGGCGCATCCGGGAAGGATGACGTACTGGCGGTCGGGGTTCGGCAGGGCGGCGAAGAACGGGAGGAGGTCCTCGGGCCGGGCCACGCCATCGTGCTCCCCGTGGATCAGGAGCGTGGGGACCGGGATCCGCGCGGGGTCGAGGAGCGGGAGGCGGCTCACCATGTCCACATAGGTCCCGGTGGGGACGCTGTCGTCGTACTTCAGGACCTCCCGCGCGTACGCCTCCACGAGGCGCGGATCGGCCACGCCGGGGTGGTCCCGCTCGAAGACGCTTCGGATGAACTGCGCGCTGATGGGCCGGCGGGGAGTCGCCAGGAACTCCGGGAGCCGCTCGCGGCGCTTGGTGAGGGTCGGGCTTCCCTCCCCCTTCCAGACCGGGGAGTTCAGCGCCAGGCGCCGGACCCACGCGGGACGGCGCATGGTGAAGAGGCCGGCGCGCAGGGCCCCCGAGGAGATCCCGTACAGGAGCAGGGACTCCACGCCGCGCGCCCGCCGGATGAAGGCCGCGGCCGCCGTGAGGTCCTCCGCCCCCACCGCCACCCCGTAGAAATCCGGGCGCTCCTTGCTGGAGCGCCCATACCCCTCGTGATCCACCATCCAGACGTCATAGCCCCACCGGGCGAAGACGTCCATCACAGAGGTGTCCGTCTCCCCGGAGACCTGCAGATCGAAGGTGGGGATCCCGGCCATGGACGAGCCGTGGGAGCAGAGCAGGACGCGCCCGGCCGCGACCGCCGCCGCCTCCTGGTCCTGGTCCACCTTCTCCCAGAGGAAGAGGCTGGCCTCTCCCTTCTTCGTCCAGTGCTCGCGCCCCACGATGGCCATGGCCCTTCCCCCCTATTGTGACTCCAACGAACTGTTCCTCACCCCCAGGCGATGACCGGAGTGCCGGGCCAAATGACGAGCATCACGAGGCCCGAGGGAGGAGCTGGCACCACTGGGAGTAAGATACAAGGCGACGTCAGTTGGCCCGGCACTAGAGACGATCCAAACAAGCGGCCAGTGCCCTGTTCACCTCCTCCGGCTTCTCCAGCATCACCATGTGGCCGGCCCCCGGAATCACGGCCAGGAGCGCTCCCGGGATCCGCTCGTGCAGGTACTGGGCGTACTTGACCGGCGTGAGGCGGTCCTCCGCGCCGCACACGACGACTGCTGGAACGCGGATCCGGTCCACCTCTTTCATCACGTCGAAGGCATCGCAGGCGCGGAAGTCCTTCTCCAGCACCGCGAGGGAACCCTTCAGCAGCTCCTTCCTGCCCTGGGCCGGCAGCTCCGCCCCGCTGGAGGGGGCGTAGGCCCACTCGGAGACGAGGGCGGCGGCCCGCTCCGGGTCGCCCCGGAGGCCCTCCAGGATGCTGGGGTGGACGCGCAGGCGGGCGCCGGTCCCCACGAGCCCAATGCCGCTCAGGCGGCCCGGGACCTTCAGCGCAAAGGCAAGCGCGATGGCCCCCCCCATGGAATGGCCCACCAGGAAGGCCTGCTCCATCCCGACCGCATCCATGAAGGCCTCAACCCAGTCGCGATAGTCGGCGATGCTCCCGGCCCCGTCTCCCTCCGAGGCCCCGTGGCCCGGCAGGTCCAGGGCGGCCGCCCGGTACGCCGAGGCAAAGTGGCGGACCTGGGGCATCCAGTGCCGATGGGTCCCTCCGGAGCCGTGCAGGAAGAGGAGGGCCGGGGCCCGCGGATCGCTCTCGGAAAGCGCCAGGTAGTGCAGGCGCAGGCCGCGGACCGCGAGGGTCGGCACGCTCAGTCCGCCTCCACCTTCAGCTCGCGCGCCATCAGCAGATTGAGAGCCTCGCGGGGGGGGCGCCCCTCGAAGAGGATCGCGTGGACCTGCGTGCAGATAGGCGTGTCCACGCCGAGGCGGGCCGCGACCGCTTTCACCGCGCGGGCCGTTTCGACTCCCTCGGCCACCGTCCGCCGCCCGGCCAGGATCTGCGGGAGATCCCGCCCGCGCCCCAGCTCGAGGCCGACCGTCCGGTTGCGGGAGAGGTCGCTGCTGCACGTCAGGATCAGGTCCCCCACTCCGGCCAGCCCGGCGAAGGTCTCGGGGCGGGCGCTGAGCGCCCGGCCGAGGCGGCTCATCTCGGCCAGGCCCCGCGTGATGAGCGAGGCCCGGGCGCTCGCCCCGAGGGCCAGACCGTCCGCGACGCCCGCAGCGATCGCGACGACGTTCTTGACCGCGCCGGCCAGCTCCACGCCGAGCACGTCCGTCGTCGCGTACAGCCGGAACGTGGAACCGCTCAGGGCCCGTTGGACTGACGTCCCGACCGCAGCGTCGACGGCGGCTACCACCGCCGCAGCCGGCAGACCGCGGCCGACCTCGGCGGCGAAAGTGGGACCGGAGAGGGCGGCCAGCCGCCCGGCGCAGGACGCCGGGAGGCTGGCCGCCAGGACCTCCGTCATCCGGCTCCCCGTCGCCACCTCCAGCCCCTTTGCGGCGCTGACGGTGAGGGGCGCCCCGCCGAGCGCCGGGGCTACCTGCGCGGCGATGGCGCGCAGGTGCTGCGCCGGGACAGCGAAGAGGACCAGCCCGGCCCCGCCGACAGCCTCTGTGATGTCGGTCGTGACCCGGAGTGCCGGCGGGAGGGGGACGGCGGGGAGATAGACCCGGTTCTCCCGGTCCTCCCGGAGGGCCTTCGCCACTTCGGCTCGGCGGGCCCACAGAACCGTCGGGTGGTCGCGGGAGGAGAGCAGGCAGGCCAGGGCGGTCCCCCAGGCCCCCGCCCCCAGGACCGCCGCGTCCCCCTCGATCATGAACCGCGCCGGTCCGGCGTCTTCCCTCCGGACCCCTCAGGGGGCTCGGCCTGCCGTTTCCCCTGCGCCTCCCAGATGGCCTCCAGGTCCAGCGTCGGGCTGAAGAGGGCAGGATCCGTCGTGTCCAGCCCGTGGTGCTCCAGGACGATCAGGGCGAGACCCTTCCCCAGGTCCGGCGCATCGGCCGTCTGCAGGAACGCGAGGAGGAGCGGGACCACGGCAGGCGCCGGCGCCCGCTTGAGGGCGTGCAGGGCGAGCGCCAGGTCTTCCTCGTCCTCGGACGCGAGACGATCCACCAGGAGCGGATAGGCCGGCGGCCCGACGGCAAAGAGACGCGCCAGTCCCGCCTCGAGAGCGGGCGCGCCGGCCTCGAGGCCCCGGAGGGCGTCCAGGAGTTCCCCCACCCCCTCGGGGGTGGCTTCCTCCCGCCGGTCAATCCGTTCCGCCGTCACGGAGCCTCCGTCAGGTGGGCACAGCAGAGGGCGACAACGCAGGTGTCGTCCGCGGCCGCCTCAAGACATCGCGCCGAGTCTATCGGCGGCGCCGCGCCGATGTCAACGCGAAAGGCCGCAACGGAGAGCCAGCCGGCGAGGATGCCGCGGGGAGAGGTGTGAGGAGGACGCGGGGGAGGCGCCCCAGGGCGCCCTCAGCGTACCGCCCCTGTCATCGGCTCACGCTACCGTCCCTCAAAAGAAGAGCGCCCGGGCCTCTCGGCCCGGGCGCCCTTCAAAACCAGCCGTTAGGCTATCGTAGGATCCGGACGCTGCTGCCGCCGGAGAAACAGCCGGCGCTTGTATTCCCAGCAACGGTATAGCTCCCGTCTCGCTGGGCAGCCGTCAGAGTGGCGCCACCAAAGACGTTCAGGAGGTCACTCCGGCGGAACTTCAGCTCCAGCTCCGCGGTCCCGTCGCCGTCCGCATCACCCACGCTACCGCGGATCGGCACGAGGGACTGGCCGTTGATCGTCAGGTTCAGGTTCTTCACGTCGAAGGCCCCCGGACCCACACCTGGTACCCGGATGCGAAGGGTGAAAACCCCCTCCCCCTGGTACATGGTCTTCGCATTCAGCGTGTTGGGCGTCATCTCCACCCAGGCATTCGCCGGTTCCCCCGAGCCGGAACCGCCGGTGTGAGCCAGCTTGATCTCGGCGCCGGCCGTTCCGTTTTCCTGCCAGCTAGCGAAGAGCCGCTCCGTACCGTCCGCCCCCCCAGAGGGGGAAGCTGGGTTCATTGCAAAGACATCCCCGGAACGAAGCGTCTCGGGGGTGGAAACCCCCAGACGGAAGCGGACCGAGCTGGTAAAGGTAGAGAGGCTCGATTCCTGCCATGTAATGAACCGCCCAGCACCCCCAAAGCTGAGTGAGAAGTTCGCCAGGCTCAGTGTGGTTGAATGGACTGTCTCCTCCGGGCCGAAGCTCACCCCGTTGGTCATCGTTCGGGCCTTGATATTCCCGCCCTCCAACCACGCAGCCGTGACCTGGCTGCCCCGGGCAGCGATCCTGAGGTTCGAGGCGGATACAGCCGTCAGCTGAGTAGCCGGTGCGCTGCCAACCGTGTCGAGGAGACTCCCGCGAGTGAAGCTCTTGTGCCAAACCCCGGACGATGATCCATTCTCCCGCCATGCGACATACACGTTGGAACCGCCTGCCACTACGGCAGGTTGGCTAGCAGGGCTGGGGCGGTTGGCGGTGATGTTGCCATAGGCGAAGGTTCCCCCTCCGTCCAGGGACTGGGCCATCACCACAGAGGGATTCGCGGCGACGGTAGCCTGCCATGCCACAAACGCCCCGCCATCGTTATCCGCAGCGACGGAGGGGAAATTCGGGAAGGTCGCAGTGAAACCGCTCGGCTGCAGAACTTGCGATGCCGCGAAGTTTGCGCCTCCATCCCCCGAACGCCGCAGGCGGATGGCCCGGACAGCTGTGCTAGTAAGGGCCAATTCGCGCCACACAACGAATACCGCGCCTGAATCATTGGCGGCGATGGCTGGGAGGCCAGCAGAGGCCTGCAAGGGGTCCACATTGGAGAGGTTTACCGGGGGGCTCGCAAACTCGAGGCGGCCCGGCCCGGTGCAGGAGCCCTGGCTTGGGAGAGAGCGGGTAAAAAAGATGTCGGTCCCCTCTCTCCATACGACATAGACTTGGCCGGAGCTGGTCACTGCCAGCAGGGGGGCAGTGGCCCCGCCATTGGATAGCGTCATCGGGGGGTCAGAGAACGTGACCCCGGCGGCCGGACCGGCGGCCAGCAGAAGGGCGACAAGCAGGCCGCCCAGGAAGCCCGCCGCGCGGCGACCTGTCCTGCACGTCTGCCATACGCTCCACATGGGTTGCTACTCCTTTCCCCGGAGGCCCGCTCGGCCTCCGTTACCAACAAACAGGCGTTGGGCGCACTACAATCATCTGGCCCCGGAGGGGGTGCATGGGAGGTGCCACGCCCTGCTAACTTTCCGGCTGAGTGAGTATAACTAGTTAACTTTATTAAGTTTAAATGCCTTTGGGAGGGTAGGAGGCGCTGGTTTTCTGCACCCCAACCTGGAGTATTGCCGGCCGGCCACGCCTTGAAGTGACGGCAAATTTCCGGGGGAGATGTCGAAGAATTTCACCCCGGCGGGGAGGGGGTCAGCGTGCGCGGGCTGGGCGGGAGAGGGCGGCGAGGCGGATCTTCAGCTCCTCGGGGATCTCGTCACAGGGCAGCATGCCGGTGAGCCGGATGGTCGCCGCGTAGGTCCTGAGGAAGGCGTGACAGGGCGGGCAGGCCTCCAGATGCCGGTCCAGAGCCATCCGGTCGTCTGCCGCCATCGTGCCGTCCAGATAATCGGTCAGCAGCAGGGTCATTTCCTGACACGTAAGCATCGCTGCTCCCCGCACGGAGAATCGCCGATCCCGAAGACTTAGATGCCGCCGGAGGACTGGGGATGCTCAGGCGAAGCAGCCCTCCTCCTGCATCGTGCGGAGGGCCTTCTCGAAGGCCGTGATGGTCTGCTCCAGGTCCTGTTCGGTGTGGACCGCCGAAAGCCATCCGTGAAACGGCTGGAGGTCCACGCCGTTCAGGAGCATGGCGCACCGGAGGCTCTGGTACAGGGGCATGTTCGGGTGCGTCTGGAGCGCGGTGTGGTCGCGTCGGCCGACCTTCCCGTTCACATCCACGCCGAGGCGGGCGGGCTCGAGGAAGATGTTATAGCAGGAGCACTCTCCGTACACGCGGAGGTCCGCCCCGACCCGCTCCGCAGCCGCATTCAGGCCGGTCCGGAGCGCCTCGCTCATCTGATTGGCGCGGCGCTGGGCCTGCCCGTCCGCGATCAGCTCCAGGGTGGCGATGCCGGCGGCGGCGCAGACCGGGTTGGCATTGAAGGTCCCCGCGTGCGCCACCCGCTGGTGGCGGTTCCAGGAGGGATCATCCCGGAAAGCCAGGAGGTCCATCACATCCCCCCGCCCCACCACCGCCCCGCCTGGGAGCCCACCCGCCAGGATTTTGGCAAGGGTGGTCAAATCGGGCGTGACCCCGAAGTACTCCTGCGCCCCTCCCGGGGCGTAGCGGAACCCCGTGATGACCTCGTCGAAGATGAGAAGAGTCCCCCGCGCTCTGGTCAGCTCCCGGAGTCCCTTGAGGAAGGCCGGGTCGGTCGGGATGGTCCCGCTGCTCCCGCCGCCCGCCTCGATCAGGACCGCGGCGACGTCGCGCCGGGCTTCCAGGACCTTCCGGACCGCCTCGAGGTCGTTCGGGGGACACAGAAGCATCTGCTCCAGCGCCTCCGCCGGCACCCCCCGGGAGACGGGCGTCTGGTAGGGAGGCTTGACGCCGACAGCGGCATAGTCGTGCCAGCCGTGGAAGTGCCCCTCGAACTTGACGATCTTCTCTTTGCCGGAAGCCGCGCGGGCCAAACGCAGCGCAAGCTGGGTCGCTTCCGTCCCCGACTGGGTGAAGCGCACGCGCTCGGCCGAGGGGACGAGTTGCGTCACCAGCTCGGCCCAGCGGACTTCGAGCGGGTGACACCCCCCGAGGTGCGTGCCCCGGTCCATCTGGGCCTTCACCGCGGCTACCACGGCGGGGTGCAGGTGTCCCAGGAACAGGGCGCCATGCCCCACCCAGTAATCAATCAACTCATGCCCCTCCACGCTCCACTTCCGGGCTCCACGCCCCCGCTCGATGTACGGGGGGAAGGGGAGGGTGTGGCGGATGTCGTGGGTGATGCCGCCGGGGATGAGCCGCTGGGCTTTCTCGAAGAGCTTGGCGGAGGTGGCAAACTGCTTCCGGTAGGCCTGCTCGATCGCGGATGGGCTCGCCCCTGCTGGCTGTCCCATCATGTCCCTCCTCCCGGCACCTCCGGTGGGGGCCCGAAGATCCGCCGCTCCCACTGCGCCCGCCAGACCCGGCGCCGCAGCGACCCCACCGTTACCCGGTACTTGAATGCCTTCCGCCCGTCCACGAAGAGCACGGGGACCTCGTCGCCGAAGCGCCGCAGCAGCTCCGGGTCGGTTTGGATGTCCACCGCCAGCACCTGCAGTGGCACCTGTGCTCCCACAGCCGCGACCGCGGCCGCCATCTCCTCGCAGAGGGGACATTCGGCCCTGGTGTAGAGGGTAACGCGGACGGGCAGTGCGGACACACGGCACGATAGCACACGCCTCCGAGAGCGTCAACGCGGGGCCGCGCGCTTGACACCCCCCGGGCCGTGTGCGATAGTCCGTCGGCTCCGCCCTGTCCCGCCGCCCGGAGGTCCGATGGAGGATCCCCGCCAGAAGCTCTTGCAGCTCCTCTACCGCCACTCCTTCCAGTACAGCCCCGAGCCCACCTTCCGGCTCGCGTCGGGCCGGCTCAGCCAGTATTACATCAACTGCAAGGCCACCACCTTCCTCGGCACGGCGATGCCGCTCCTGGGGCGGCTCCTCTGGGACGCGGTGCGGCCGGCTTCCCCTGACGCCGCGGGAGGCCTCACGCTCGGCGCGGATCCTCTCGCCTACGCCGTGGCCTTCGTGAGCACGCTGGAGGGCAAGCCGGTCCACGCCTTCAGCATCCGCAAGGAGCCGAAACCGCACGGCCTGATGCGCTGGATCGAGGGCTATAGCGCCCCCGGAGCCCGCGTGGCCATCCTCGAGGATGTGATCACCACGGGCGAGTCCACCCTGAAGGCGATCCGGGGCGCGGAGGAGGGCGGGTTCCAGGTGGTCCAGGTGGTCGTCCTGGTGGATCGGCAGGAGGGCGGACGGGAACGAGTGGAGGCGGCGGGCTACCCCTTCCTCGCCCTGTACACCCGCGAGGATTTCATGGCCTTGCACCGGGCGGAGCAGGGCCCTAGCGGGACCCGGTCCTGAGCAGCGCGAGGTAGGGCAGGTTCCTGTAGTGCTGCTGGTAGTCCAGACCGTAGCCCACCACGAAGGCGTCGGGACACTCGAACCCCCGGTAGGTGATGGGCAGCTTCGCGATGCGGCGCGCCGGCTTGTCCAGGAGGGTGCAGACCTTCAGGCTGGCCGGGTCCCGAGGGGCAAGGTGCCGAAGGAGGTAACTGAGGGTCAGCCCGGTGTCGATGACATCTTCCACCACCAGGACGTGACGGCCTCCGATCGGCTCCTCCAGGTCCTTGAGGATCCGGACTGCGCCCCGCTTCTCCGCTCCAGGCCCATAGGATGAGATGGCCATCAGGTCAATGGCGACCGGGATGCTGATGGCCCGGACCAGATCGACCAGGAAGAAAATCCCCCCCCTGAGGATGGTGACCAGGACGAGGTCCTTGCCCGCGTAGTCGGCCGAGATGGTCTGGCCCAGCTCCCGGACCCGGGCCTGGATGGTCTCGGCCGGGAAGAGGATCTCGCCGATGCTCTCGGGGTCCCCCGTCATTCGTTTAGGGACCTTTCCACGAAAAACGCCTTGACGCCGCCACCGGGGCGGCCTACACTATGTTCGAGCCCCAAGAGGTCTTCGAGGGAAGACCCGGCGGAACTCGCAGGATCTGCCTGAAGCAGAAATGGCCGTGGGTGGTTGACGCGGCCGGCCAGTGCGGGGCCAACCAAAAGGCGGCCCGGCAAAGGCACGCGGTACTGCGGCAGGCGGAGAAGGCGAGAGAAGACGGGAAACCCAAAAAAGGTCACTTGGGGCTCATTCCTTTTTCTCCCTCCTCGCGCGTGATCCCGAACCGCCGCAGCAGCTTCCGGTAGTCCCGCCCGTAGAACACCTTGAGATTCACATCCGGATACAACTCCCGCAGGCGCCGGATCTTCCGGTTCTTCTTCGTCACCAGGTCCTGTTTGAGGGTCGTGAGCTCGATGAAGAGATCAAACTGGGGCAGGTAGAAGTCGGGGGTGAAGGACTCGATCACCCGCCCGTCCTCCCCCCACTGCAAGGGAAAGGTCTTGGGCTCGTACTGCCACTCGATCCGGTAGAAGTCCAGGATGCGGGCCAGTTCCTCCTCGCTGGCATGGGCAAAGGGAGCGGCGCCCCGCTCCGCGGCAGCGGAGGGGGCAGGCGCCCACCCCCGCGCCTCCAGGGCGGCGTCCACGTCGGCGAGCGCTGCCTGCAGCCGCGGGATCGCTTCCAGGGGCACCGTGAGGGCCTCGCCCGCCTCGGCGTAGCCCTCTCCCCACCGGCTGCGCCGGTACCGCTGCAGGCTCAGGACGCGCCGATCGCCCTCTTCCCGGAGGTACGCCCGCAGTTCCTCATCGGGGCTCAGGGGGATCGTCCCCACCAGGTCGCCAGCCCCTTCGCCCGCCGCCCGGCCCGTCGCTTCCCGCGCCATCGCCCCCCTACTTGCGCTTCCGAGGGGCCCGCCCCGGCCCCTTCGTCCGCACGGGAGACGCTGGCCCCCCGTGCGGCTCGCGAAGCGGGACCCCCTGCCGGCACATGGGGCACTCCTCGGGCAGATAGGTGGGGAAATCCTTTGTCACCAGCGCAAAGAAGGGGGAGGAAAACTGGGCCTGCCGGTCCCGGTTCCAGAGGCAGCCCACCCCGACGATTCGCCCCCCCCGCTCCTCCACCAGGCGGATGAGGGCCCGGATGGTCAGCCCGGTCGTCAGGATGTCCTCGATGATGAGCGTGCGGCTCCCCGCCGGGAGAGATGCCTCAAACTCCGGGGGCAGGGCAACGTCCCGCTCCCCCTCGCTCCCCCGGCTCTTGACCGCGTAGAGGAGCTTGGGCTTGCTCGGGTGGGCCCGGGCGACGGCGTGCCCGAGGAGCGTTGCCCCCACCCCGGAGGTGAGGACCACGTCCACTACGTCCCCCGCGAACCGTTTCGCCAGGACCTCCCCTAGACCTTCGGTGAAAGCCGGCTCGGTGCTCACCAGGTTCTTTTCCACGTACGCGCCGGTATGCCGCCCGGAGGGGAGAAGGAAGTGGTCATTCGCCAGATAGGCGCCGGTCCGCAGGAGGATCCCGCGGTTGATCCGATCGAGGATGGCCGGGTCCATGTCCGGGCACCTCCCGGAGGGATTTCCCCCTACAGATCGGCGGGATCGAGGAACACGGGACGATCGAGCAGTGGGAGATCCGCCCCTGTCCGAACAAAGAGGTGAACGCCCGCGTCCCGCCCCGCCCCCGCTGCGAAGGCGGCGAGCGCCGGATCCTCAGCATCGTAGGGAGGGACCAGGAGGGCGGGCGGCGCCCCGCGTGGTCTGGCCGCCACGGCGCGGCTGATCGCGGTCAGAACCGCTGGCCAGCGATCGGGATCGCGCAGGGCCAGCGGGGCCAGGAAGAACGGCGCCGCCTCTCCGCGTGCATCCAGGGTCTCCCGCCACGCCCCTGCGGCCCGAAGGCCCGGCGGGACCCCCGCGCCGGGCCTCTGGCGCGACCCGGAGGTCGAACAGATACGCCCAGGGTCCGACGATCCCGCCGACGCGCAGGACCTTGATGGCCGCCGCCCCGACGCCGACGAGGCGACCCGCCACCTCCGCCACCAGGACGATCGCCCTCTCGTAGGCCGCCGCCCGGGCAAAGAAATCGGGGGAGCGGTCGAAGCGCAAGGCCACCGCTTCCCCCATGCTGCAGGCGGCATCGAGGGCAATGAGGCCGTCGTTCTCCTCGGGCCGGGCCTCCCGAACCGTCACCTCGCCTCGCATCGTGAGGGCCGGCTCCTCGTGTAACGAACCGATAACACAGGGTCCGGGGGGAGTCAAGGCGATTCCCGGTGCCGGCGGCTTGGCGGGCTCTCGCCTTCGTGCTACGCTCCGCGTGACGACGCGTCCCGATCAGCCGGAGTCCGGATGAGCGACGCCGCGGCGGTACTCCAGAGCGTCCGCATCACCTTCCTCCCCCGGGGGGAGGAACTCGCCTGCCCCGCCGGAACCAGCCTGCTGGATGCCGCCCGCCGTCTGGACCTGCACATCGAGGCCGCCTGCGGCGGCAACGCGCTCTGCAAGAAGTGCAAGGTCCAGGTCCTGGAGGGAGGAAACGCGCTCACCCCCGTGGAGCGCGAATACCTGACGGCCGCCGAACTGAATCGGGGGATCCGCCTCTCGTGCCGCGTGCAGTGCTTCACCGACGCGCGGGCCGAGCTGGTCTCGGTGGAGGTGGTGTCCCTCGCCAAGCTCCGGCGGTTCGGGAAGGACCGGGCCGTCCAGGCCGACAGCGACGTCGCCAAGCACCTGGCGACGCTCGTCCTCGCCCCCGGGGAGGCGGGCCCCCTTTGCCGGAAGATCCCCGAGGCCCTCCCGGGGCGCCCCGGGGGGTATCGGGTGGACCAGGACTTCCTCCAGCAGCTCACGCCGGAGCTCGTCAAGGAGGGGGCCCTCCTGACCCTCGTCACGGTGGACGACGAGCTCGTCGCGGTCGAGCCGGGGGACACGCGCGAGGCCACCTACGGGGTCGCGGTGGACATCGGCTCCACGACGATCGCGGGGTACCTGGTGGACCTGACGCGGGGGATCACGGTGACCTCCGCGGCCGTGAGCAACAGCCAGAAGGAGTACGGCCACGACATCATGACCCGGATCGCCCACTGCATGCGCGAGCCGGAGGGGCTGGCCACGCTCCACGCCCGGACGGTGGAGGACGTCAACCTCCTCGTCAAGGATCTGGCCCGCCGGGGGCGGGTCGCCCTGGGCCGGTTCTACCGGATGACGGTGGTCGGGAACCCCGCGATGCAGCACTTCTTCTTCCGGCTGCCCGTGGAGAGCCTGGGACTCGCCCCCTACGTCCCCCTCTACCGGGACCGGGTGGACTTCCGCCCAGCAGCAATGGGGATCGAGCTGCCCGCCGCCTGTCGCGGAACCTTCCTGCCGGCCATCTCGGGCTTCGTGGGGGCCGACATCGTCGGCATGATCCTGGCCACCGGTCTCGCGGAGGGGGACCGGCTCACGCTGGCGGTGGACATCGGGACCAACGGAGAATCGGTCCTCGGGACGCGGGACCGGTTCCTCTGCTGCTCGGCGCCCGCCGGCCCCGCCTTCGAGGGAGCCCAGATCCAGGACGGGATGCGGGCGGTGAAGGGGGCCATCGACCGGGTCGATGTGGGGGAGGAGGTGGCGGTCCGCGTCATCGGCGGCGGCAAGCCGGAAGGGATCTGCGGCTCCGGCCTCATCGACGCCGTGGCCGGCCTGCTCGAGCTCGGGGTCATTGATCCGACCGGGCGCCTCCAGGACCCGGCCGATCTCCCGGGCTCCGTCCCGCAGGCGGTCCGGAGCCGGATCCACCTCGAGGGAGAGGACCGCTGGGTGGAGCTGGTCTCGGCCGACGCGACGGCCCACGGGCGGCCCCTCGTCGTCAGCCAGGCCGACGTCCGCCAGCTCCAGCTCGCCAAGGGGGCCATCGCCGGGAGCGGCCGCTACCTGATGCAGCGCCTGGGGGTGCGGCCGGAGGCCCTCGACCAGGTGGTTCTCGCCGGGGCCTTCGGCTCCTTCGTCCGAGCGGAGAGCGCGATCCGGATCGGGCTCATCCCGCCCGTGCCGCTGAAGAAGGTCCGAGGGGTGGGGAACGCCGCGGGGGCAGGCGCGCGCCTCGCGCTCGCGTCGCGCGCGTATCTGCAGAAGGCCGAGGAGATCCAGCGGCAGGCGGAATACGTCGAGCTCGCCGGCCACGACGACTTCATGGAGGTCTTCGTGGAGGCGATGAACTTCCCGGCGGAGCTACCAAACCTCTAAAAAGAAGCGCCCGCCCGCCGGACAACACCGGCGGGCGGGCGGCCCCACAGCGGCTATCTAGGCGACCGGGGCGGCCGTTTCTACCTCTTCCTGAGCCCTCCGGAGGACCCCCCGCCCCGCCTCGACCGCTCTCTGGAGAGCCGTCCGGCTCTCCTGCACCGCCTGCCGCCCCTCGTCCAGGACCCCGCGGACCTTCCCCAGCGCCTCGTCAGCGGCCCGCCGCACCTGGGCCCGGGTTTCCCGCCCCGCCCGCGGGGCGAGCGCGAGGGCCAGAGCTCCCCCCACCAGGCCCCCGGTCACCAGCGCCAACCCGAAGATCCCCACCGACCTCGCACGTCCCATGACCTCCCCCTTTCGCCGAGTCCACCCTCGGGCCGGCTCCCCGGCCCTCCGAAGACCTGGTCCCTGAGCAAGGATCGTACCGGGCAGCGGCCGTGGGGCAGGCGAGAGATCCCCGCCGAGTTTCGCGGGATTAGCGGGCAGGCCAGCCAGATTTCCCGGGCGGCTGTGGCAGGATCAGGACGGCAGGCACCACACTGTGCCCCGCCAGCCCCACCCCGGAGCGGCTCTCGGGAGTCCGGGCTGCCAGGCGGGACGTCAGGTGGGGCGACCGGGCTCCCCGCCCGCCGTCAAGACCTGGGTGAAGAGGTTGCGCAAGCGCTCCGCGAGACGCTCCGGGGTGGCATCGGAACCCTTGTTGAGGTAATAGGCGGGCGTGCAACCGGCCATCTGCTTGCGGAGCTCCTCGGTGGCCCGCACGCCGGAGAAGAAGAGAATGGGGATGGCCGCGGCGCGTTCGAAGCCCCGCTCCAGCGCCCGCAGAGCCAGGGCGGACGCCAGGCCGTCCAGGGGACTCATGACGATATCCAGGATGGCCAGCCGCACCGGCTGCCCCTGGCGGAACCGCTGCGTGATCTGGGTGAGGAAACTCGCCCCGCTGTCGCAGCTCAGGACCTCCGTGGCCAGCCCCTCCCGGGGCAGGAGATCCGCCAGGAGCGTCCGGATCAACTGGTCATCGTCCACTACCACGACGCAGCCGGCGGGCACAGGCTGCTGGACGGACTCGGTCACCTCGAGGAGCAGCCCGCAGTATCCGCACCGGATCTCGGCCCGGTCGCCCACCTGCGCGCTGTACGTGAAGACCCGCTCCCCGCAGGAGGGGCAGTAGTGGGACGCCGGAGAGGGCCCTGCGGCCATCCACATCCTCCTAAGCGCCGGGCCCGATCAGCGGGAGGCGGAAGCTGAAGCGCGAGCCCTTCCCCGGCGCCGTCTCCAGCATGACCCGGGAGCCGTGCGCCTCCACGATCTCCTTCGCGATGGCCAGCCCGAGCCCGGTCCCCCCGTAGCGGCGGGTGGAGGAGGCGTCCACCTGGTAGAAGCGCTGGAAGATCCGCTCCTCCTCGCCCGCCGGAATGCCGATCCCGGTGTCCTGCACGGCGATCTCCACGGCCGGCTCCCCCTCTCCGGTCGTGACCCTGGCGGCGCTCACCGTCACCCCCCCCTCGTCGGTGAACTTGATGGCGTTGTCGACCAGGTGAGCCAGGACGCGGACGAGCTCCACCCGGTCCCCCTTCACCAGGAGCCGCTCGTCCGGCACCTGGACGGCGAGGGACACCCCCCTCCCCTGGGCCTTCGCCTGCTGGGTCGTCGCCACCTCGGCCACAAAGGCCCCCGCGTCGAACGGCTCCGCCCGCAACGCGAGGTGGCGCTGCTCCATGCGGACGAAGGTCAGGAGGTCTTCCACCAGGTGCCGCATCCGGTCAACGCTCTGCTGGATCACCTGCAGCCCTTTCCTCTGCTGCTCGGTGATGGGCCCCAGGGACTCGCCCACCATCATGTCCACGTAGCCGATGACCGGGGTCAGGGGCGTCCGCAGCTCGTGGGAGATGTTGGCCAGGAAGTCGGACTTCATCTGGTCGAGCTGCTTCAAGCGGTCGTAGGCCTTCTTCAAGTCGTCGTAGAGCCGGGCGTTCTCGAGCGCAATGGCGGCCTGGGAGGCCATCGCCGCCAGTACCTCCTCGTCCTCCTTCCCGAATGGACCCTCCCGCTTGTTCAAGACCTGGAAGACCCCCAGGATGTCCCCGGCCTTGTCCCGCATGGGGAGGCAGAGGATGGTCCGGGTCCGGTAGCCGGTCTTCCGATCCACCTCGGGGTTGAAGCGGGTATCGCTGTACGCGTCGGCGATGTTCACGGTCTCCCCGCTCACCGCCACCGTCCCCGCGATGCCGGTCCCCAGGGGGACGCGGAGCTCGGTGGAGGCCAGCCCCTGGGCGACCTTCGTCCAGAGCTCCTTCTTCTCCCGGTCCACCAGGAACAGGGAGGACCGGTCCGCCTGAAGCAGGCGCGTGGCCCGTTCCACGATCAGGGCCAGCAGCGCACCCAGGTCCATCTCGGCGTTGATCGCCTTCCCCACCTCGAGCAGGCGGGAGAGGCGCTCCACGTGGACCCGGACCTGGCCGTAGAGCTGGGCATTTTCCAGGGCGGAGGCCGCCTGCAGGGCGAGGGCCGAGATGAGCTCCGAGTCCCCGACGCTGAACGGGCCGCCGGCCTTGTTGCGGGCCTGGAGGACCGCCAGCACTTCCCCCCGGCTGTTCGCCACCGGGACGGACAGGAGGGAGGCGGTCCGGATGCCCGTGGCGCGGTCCAGGGTCGGCGAGAAGCGGGGGTCCGTTTTCGCATCGGCGAGGATATAGGCGCGCCCGGTCCGCGCCGTCAGGCCGACGATCCCCTCCCCGAGGGGGATGGAGACCTGGGCAGCCCCCGGGCCCTCCCCGAGCCGAGCCGTGAGCCGCCCCGCGCCCCGCTCCAGCAGATACAGGACGGCCCCCTCGGCACCCGTGAGGCGCCGGGCCTCGCCGGCCAGGAGGGCCGGCAGGCGGTCCAGGTCCATCTCGGCGTGCAGCGTCCGGACCGCCTCGAGCATGAGCGTGAGCTGGTGGACCCGCGCTCGCCACTCGTCGGCTTCGCTCATCTCCGGCCGCTTGCCCTCGCTCATCGCGCGGCTCATGCCACCCTCAACCCCTCGGTGTCCACCTCGAGGAGGCATATCCGTGCCGTGACGCCGAACCGGTCCCGCCAGAGGCGCCGCATCGCCTCCCCTACCCCTTCCCCCCCCTCCGCCACGAGGGCCAGGACCGTGGAGCCGGCCCCGCTCAGAAATGCGGCCAGCGCCCCGGCCTTCCGGGCGGCCTCGCAGACCTCCTCGAGGCCCGGCAGCAGCGAAGCCCGGTAGGGTTGGTGTAGCCGGTCCCGGCTCGCCTCCGGGAGGCAGGCGTACTGCCCCGTGGCGAGAGCCGCCACCAGCAAGGCGGTGCGGGTCACATTGAAGACCGCATCCTCGCGGGGGACCTGTCCGGGGAGCACCCGGCGGGCCTCCGCCGTGGGCAATTCCCGATCCGGGATCACCGCCACGGCTTTGAGGGGAGCGCGGAGCGGGACCCGGACCGCCAGGACGTGGCCGTCGGCGAGGCCCGAGGCCACGAGCCCTCCGAGCAGGGACGGGGCCAGGTTGTCCGGGTGCCCCTCGAAGGGAAGGGCCAGGCGGAGCGTCTCTTCGGCTGCGAGGGTACGCCCCTGGAGGGCTGCCGCTCCAGCGATCCCGGACAGGATGGCGGTCCCGCTCGAGCCCAGGCCCCGCCGCAGCGGGATCTCGTTCTGCAGGGCGATGTCCAGGCCGGGCGGCTCGGCGCCCAGGTAACGGAAGGCGGCAACGGCCGCCCGGGCGACGAGGGATCCCTTCCCCTCTCGGTCGAGGCGTCCCCGCCCCTGCCCCTCCACCGTGATCCGGACCTCCCCATCCTGGCGGATGGCCAGGCTCGCGGTGTTGTAGAGGGTCAGGGCAAGCCCCAGGCTATCGAAACCGGGTCCCAGGTTGGCCGTCGAGGCCGGAACCCGTACCGTCACCGTCTGGCCCGCCATCCTCCACGCCTCCAAAAAGCAGGCCGCCCTCCGGCCGGGCGTCACTATAGCACAGCCGGAGGGCGGCCCGCAGGGGCGGGGGTGCCTCGCCCCCTCAGAACGGTAGCGTGATCTTCTCCTGCTTCCCGACCACGACCACCAGGCAGCGGTCCGGATCGAGGTACCGCCGGGCGACGCGGCCAATCTCCTCCCGGGTCAGGGCCCGAATCAGGTCCGGGTAGCGCTCCGGGAAATCCATCCCGAGCCCATGCAGCTCCATCTGCGTGAGCAGCGCGGCCACCTCCGCATTGGTGTCGTACCGGAGGGGGAAGGAGCCGGTCAGGAACGCCTGGGCGTCCTGCAGCTCCTGGGCCGTGATGCCCCCCTCGCGGATCCGGCGGAGCTGGTCCAGGACCTCCCGCACCGCCTCCCCGGCCGTCTCGTTCTTGGTCTGGAGGGTCACAGCAAACGGCCCCGCCTCCAGCCCGGGGGAGAACCGGCTGTGGACATCGTAGGCCCACCCCCGCTCCTCCCGGATGCTGTGGACCAGGCGCGAGGTGAACCCCCCGCCCCCCAGGATGTAGTTCAGGACCGAGAGGGCGTAGTGGTCGGGGCTGCGGCGGGGATACCCCAGGTGCCCCACCACGATGGTAGCCTGCGTGAGCTCCCGATCAATCCGGCGGCCCCGAAGCCCGGAAGGCGGGGCGACCGGGGGGAGGGATGGGGCTGGGACCGGGCGGCCCGCCCAGTCGCCGAAGGCTTTGCCGAAGAGACCCCGGACCTCGGCCGGCGTCACGTCCCCCGCGGCAGCCACGAGGATGTTGTTCGGAACGTAGAAACGGGTATGGAACTCCACCAGGTGCTGGCGGGTGATCGTCTGGAGGCTCTCGGCCGTGCCCTCCACGGGGCGGCCGTACGGATGGTCGCCATAGAGGGCGGCCGCGAAGGCCTCCGCCGCAACCGTCCCCGGGTCCTCCGCCTTCCGGGCGATGCCCCCCTTCAGCTGTTGGACCTTTCGCCGGATCTCCTCCTCCCGGAAGGCGGGAGACCGGAGCACATCGGCCAGGAGGTCGAGCCCGGTGGCCAGGTCCCGCTTCAGGACGGTCAGGCTCACGGTCGCGGCGTCCTCCCCCCCCTCCGCCTTCAGCGTGCCGCCGACGAAATCAATCGCCTCGCTCAGCTCCAGGGCGGTCCGGCGGGCTGTCCCCTGGGGGAGGAGGGCGGCCGTGAGGTTGGCCAGGCCGGCCAGGTCGGCCGGCTCGTGGAGGCTCCCGGCCCGGACGAGGACCCGGACGGTGACGATGGGGAGGGCGTGCCGCTCCGCCGTGAGCAGGGTGAGGCCGTTCGGCAGGACCTCCCGGGTCGCGAAGGGCGCAGCCAATGCCGGACGCGCGGGGAGCCCGAGGAGGAGGGCAAGGGTGAGCCCCGTCGCGGCCGCCCTGACTCTGCGGGTCTGCATGGCGCCTCCGGGCCGGGCCCTACTCCTTCATGGCCAGGGGGACGAGGACCCCCACGGTCCGGTTGTCGGCCGTGAGGTACGCGCGGGCGACCCGCTGCACATCCGCCGCCGTCACCGCCCGAATGCCCGGGAGGGTGCGCTCCCACTCCCGCCAGGAGGCGACCATCTCGTACGTGGCGATCTGCCGGGCCAGGGAGAAGATCGAATCCTGGCTCAGGAGGAAGTCGGCCTCGAGCTGGTTCTTGGCCTTCTGCAGCTCGCGCTCGGCGACGGGCTCCTTCTGGAGGCGCTCCACCTCCGCGTAGAGCGCCCGCTCCACCTGCTCGCTCCCCTTGCCGGGTAAGGCCGCAGCGTACAGGTAGAAGAGGGACGGGTCCGCCGACAGCCGGTCGTAGGACGCGGCGGCGTAGAGCGCCAGCTGCTGCTCGTACACGAGGCTGCGGTACAGCCGGCTGCTCTTGCCATCCGCCAGGACCGAGGCCAGGACCTCGAGCGCGAAGGAGTCGGGGTGGCCCACGGTGGGGGTGTGGTACCCGGCGAAGATGAAGGGGAGCTTGGCTTCCCGCTTCACCACCACGCGGCGCTCCCCCTGCTGGGGCGGTTCCACGCTCCGGACCGGCGGCGGGGCCGGGCCCCGCGGGATCCGCCCGAAGGCTTCCCGGATCCGGGCAAAGAGCGCCTCCCGGTCAAAGTCCCCGACCGCCACCACGACGGCATTGCTCGGCGCGTAGTAGGTCCGGTAGTGCTGCAGCAGGTCCTCCCGGGTGAGCCGGTGGATCTCTTCCATCCAGCCGATGACCGGGTTCCCGTAGGGATGGGCCTTGAAGGCGGCGGCGTACATCTCTTCTACGACGGCGGCGGAGGGATCGTCCTCGGTCCGGAGGCGCCGCTCCTCCAGGACCACGTCCCGCTCCGTCCGGACCTCTTCCTCCTGGAGGAGGAGGTTCACCATCCGGTCCGCCTCCAGCGCGACGGGGAGGTGGACCCGGTCGGCGGCGATGCTGGTGTAGTACCCGGTATAGTCGTGGCTCGTGAAGGCGTTATCCTGGCCCCCGTTGCGCTGGATGATCCGGGTGAACTCCTTGGGGCCGGTCGTGGGAGTCCCCTTGAACATCATGTGTTCGAGGAGATGCGAGAGGCCCGTCGCCCCCAGCCGCTCGTTCCGGGAGCCGACCCGGTACCAGACGTGGAAGGTGGCCACGGGGGCCTTGCGTTCCTGCACGAGGAGGACCTTGAGGCCGTTGTCAAGGGTCCGCTCGAAGACCTCGACGCCGGCGCAGGTCCCGGGGGCCAGGAGCAGGATCACGAGGGCGAGGGGGACTGCCGCGCGGGGTCTCCCCCCCCGTCCCGCTCCGCCCCCGCGGCAGCCGATCCGCACGCTCCCCCCTACCGGGCCGGCGCCTTCAGGGCCGCGAAGAGGCTGCGCTCTCCCCGCCGCACGAGCAGGAGAATGGCGCCGCCGCGCCCGGCCTCCGTCAGGGCCTCCCGGACCTCCGTCGCCGAGGCGACCGACCTCCGGTTCACCTCCAGGATGCGGTCCCCCCGCTTCAGCCCCGCCCGCTCCGCCTCCGTCCCAGGCTCCACGGCGGTGATGGCCACGCCGGTAGCGCCGGACAGCCCCAGCTCGCGCGCCAGGTCCGGGGTGACGTCCCGGACCGTCAGGCCCAATCCTCCCTCCTCTTCGGACCGCGCGGCGACGCGCTCCTCGGGGAGCTCACCCAGGGTGAGCCGGACCGTCCGCCGCTTGCCCCCCCGCAGGAACGTGACCTCCACGGTGCTCCCCACGGGCCGCCCGGCCACGAGCCGGGGGAGCTCCCGCGCCTCCGCCACCGGCTTCCCGTCCAGGGCCACGATCACGTCCCCGGCGTGCATCCCCGCGGCCGCGGCCGGGGAGTCGGCCACCACCTCGCTCACCAGCGCCCCCCGATCATCGGACAGCCCAAGGGAGCCTGCGGCCTCCCGCGGGACCGGCTGGATCAGCACCCCCAGCCAGGCCCGGGTCACCCGGCCTTGATCCTTGAGCTGCACCAGGATCGTTTTGGCCAGGTTGATGGGGATGGCGAACCCGATGTGGCTGTTCGGGATGATGGCGGTGTTGATCCCCACCACCTCCCCCCGCGTGTTCACGAGCGGGCCGCCCGAGTTGCCCGGGTTGATGGCGGCATCGGTCTGGATGTACTGGTCGTACGCGCTCGCGCCCAGATCCCGCCCCTTCCCGCTCACGATCCCCGCCGTCACCGAGTGCTCGAAGCCGAACGGGTTCCCGATCGCGAGCACCCACTCCCCGATCTGCAGCGCGTCCGAATCCCCCAGCGTCGCGACCCCGAGCGGCTGGTCCGCGGCGATCTTGATGAGGGCGAGGTCCGTCGTGCCGTCCCGGCCCACGAGGGTCGCCGGGAACTCATGCCGGTCCGAGAGGCGGACCAGGATCTCGGTGGTCTGCTCCACCACGTGGGCGTTGGTCAGGATGTAGCCGGCCTCGTTCACGATGACCCCGGAGCCCAAGGAGCGGCCCCGGAACGTGCGGGGTTGGCCGAAGAACCGCTCGAAGAAGTCCCCCCACGGATCCCGGCGCCCCTCCAGGTCCGGGTGGCGGCGGGACGCGGTCCCGGCCTTCGTGGTGCTGATGTTCACCACGGTTCCCTGGAGGCGGCGGGCCAGCTCCACGAAGGAGGGTGGGCGCTCGCGCGGGTCGGGGGCGGGGGCCCCCTGGGCGGCAGGCACGGGTGCCCCCTCGGTCCAGAACTTCGCCGCGGCGCTCCGCCGGGGCAGGTTCAGGCCACTCGCCACCAGCAGCCCGACCACGAAGCAGGCCAGGCAGGCGGTGGCCCAGGGAATCCAGCGGACACGACGGGGACCACTCGATGTCTGCTCGCGCATGGGTCACTCCGGACCGGATGGCATGGACGGCGGCAGGATAGCCCCACGCCGGGCGCGAATCAAGGGGATTTCCGGTCCAGGCGGATCTCCGCGGCGTCACCGCGGCGCAGGCCGTGCGCCCGGATGAGGCCGGCCGGAACCTCCAGGATGAACTCGGCCGGCTCGGGGGAGCTCACGGAGATCGGCCCCTCCCCCGGCCGCGGCGGGGGAATCCGCTCGAACAGGTCCACGATCCGGCCTTCCCGGATCCAGAGGAAGTCGAGCGGGAAGCGCATCCCCAGCATCCACATGCTCCGGAATCCGGCGGCGGGATAGGCGAACAGCATCCCGGTCCCCGGAAGCAGGCCGGGGCGGCCGGACAAGCCCCGCGCCTGCTCCTCCACCGTGACCGCCACCTCGACGCGCAGGCTCACCCGGCCGCCGAGCAGGACCGTCCCGACGGTGGGAAGGGGAGCGGGGGATTGCGCAGGGGATGTGCCGGGTGAGGCGGAGGTGAGCGCCAGGAGCAGGACGAGGAAGAGCCGGGCAAGCCGCCGCATCCCTCAGAGCCGCTCCGGCAGCTCCCCCAGCGTCACTTTGACCCGGACCGTCTCCTCGCCGCGGCGGAGGGTCAGCTCCACGACCTGGCCGACCCCCTTCTCGTCATCGAGGTAGGCGACGAGCCGGTCCATCGATTCCACCGGCTTGTCGTCGGCCGCCGTGATGATGTCCCCGCCGACGGCCAGGATCGTGTTGCCGACGCGTTTGCGCGCCTGCCCCCCCTTGAGGCCCGCCCGGGCCGCCGGGCTCCGGGGATAGACCTGGGCGATCAGGACCCCCTTTTCGACCGGCAGGTCCAGAGCCTTCGCCAGCTCCGCGGAGAGGCTGAGCCCCGAGATCCCCAGCCAGGGATGGCGCACCCGGCCGGTCGCGATGAGCTGGGGGACGAGCCGCCTGGCGGTGTTGACCGGGATCGCGAAGCCGATGCCGACGGAGCCGCCGGTCGGGGAGAAGATCGCCGTGTTGATCCCGATCACCTCCCCGCGCGAGTTCAGGAGCGGCCCGCCCGAGTTGCCGGGGTTGATGGCGGCATCGGTCTGGATGATCCCTCGCATCTCGCGGCCGCTCTCCGCCCGAAGGCTCCGGTTCAGGGAAGAGATCACGCCGGTGGTGACGGTCCGGTCCAGGCCGAAAGGGTTCCCGATGGCGATGGCGAGTTGCCCGACCTGCAGCGACGCCGAGTCCCCCAGGGAGACGACCGGGAGCGTCCGGCCCGCGACGGTGATCTTGATCACGGCCAGGTCGTTATTCAGGTCCCGCCCCACCAGGGTCGCCGGGACCTTGGTCCCGTCGGCCAGCGTCACCTCCAGGCTCCGGGCGTCCTCCACGACATGGTTGTTGGTGACGATGTGCCCCTGGTCGTCGACGAGAAAGCCGGACCCCGTCCCGGCCTGGGGGACCACGTTGAAGAAGAAGTCGTAGGCGAGGGCGATGCTGGCGATGTGGACCACCGCCGGACTCACCTTCTTGTAGACGCCGATGACGATTCGCTCCTCGGAGGTCAGCTCTCCCGGGCCGAGCGGCGCGGGCGCCTCGGCCTGCACCATGCCCCCGGGCGGGACGGGCATGCCGGGCCCGAGGACCCGGAGGGCAGCGACCACGGTGAGGCCCGCCACCATCCCTACGAGGACGATCGTGCCCAGTCGTCTCCACATGACGGGGAACCTCGCCCGGCCCCGAACGGGCCGGCAGGAGCCGGACTCGATTGTATCACTTCGCCGTCGATGCGCCAGCCCCCCGCCCGGACCCCTTCAGCGCGCCAGGGCCGGGCGGAAGCGGCGCAGCCGGAGGGAGTTCATCACCACCGAAACGGAGGAGAATGCCATGGCGGCGGCCGCGATCATCGGCATGTGGTCGAGCCAGATCCCGAAGAGCGGGTACAGGACGCCCGCCGCGACCGGGATCCCGAGCACGTTGTAGATGAACGCCCAGAAGAGGTTTTGCTTGATGGTGCGCAGCGTCCGGCGGCTCAGCTCGATGGACGTCACCACTCCCCGCAGGTCCCCCTTCACCAGTGTGATGTCCGCCGCCTCCATGGCCACATCGGTGCCGGTGCCCATGGCGATGCCGATGTCCGATGCGGCGAGCGCTGGCGCGTCGTTGATCCCGTCCCCGACCATCGCCACCACCTGCCCCTCGGCCTGGAGCTCCTTCACCGCGGCCACCTTGTCCTCGGGGAGGACCTCGGCCTTCACCCGGTCAATGCCGACGCCCCGGGCGATGGCCTCGGCGGTCCGCCGGTTGTCGCCCGTCAGCATCACGACCTGGATGCCCAGGCGGTGCAACCGCTCCACCGCGTCCCGTGAGCCAGGCTTGAGGGTGTCGGCGACGGCGATGATCCCCACCGCCCGGCCGTCCACCGCCACGAACATGGAGGTCTTGCCCGCGGCCGCCAGGCGCTCGGCCACCGCGGCCAGCCCCCCCGGCGCGATTCCCTCCTCGGCCAGCATCCGGTCATTGCCCAGGACAACCTTCCGTCCCGTCACCTCCCCCCGGACCCCCCGCCCCGGGACGGCCTCGAAGGCGTCGGCGGCCGAGAGGGCGAGGCCTCGACTGTCCGCCTCCCGGACGATCGCCTCCCCCAGCGGGTGCTCGGAGCCCTTCTCGAGCGACGCGGCCAGGGAGAGCAGATCCGCCTCCGCCACCCCGTCCCGCGCCACCAGGTCGGTGACCGACGGCTTGCCCTCGGTCAGGGTCCCGGTCTTGTCGAACACGACGGCTGTGAGCCGATGGGCCGTCTCCAGGCTCTCCCCCCCCCGGATCAGGATGCCGTGCTCCGCCCCTCTCCCCGTCCCCACCATGATGGCGGTCGGGGTGGCCAGGCCCAGCGCGCAGGGGCACGCAATGATCAGCACCGCCACGAAGGAGAGGAGGCCGAAGAGGGCGGACGGCGCTGGTCCGAGCCACCACCAGACGAGGAAGGTGGCCAGGGCGACGCCGATCACGATCGGGACAAACACGCCGGCCACCCGGTCGGCCAGGCGCTGGATGGGGGCCTTGGATCCCTGGGCCTCCTCCACGAGGCGGATGATCTGGGCCAGGACCGTGTCCTTACCCACCTTGGTCGCCTCGAACCGGAACGTCCCGGTCTTGTTGAGCGTCGCGCCGATGACCGGATCCCCCGTCCGCTTCTCCACGGGCAGGCTCTCCCCGGTGATCATGGACTCGTCCACGGCGGTATAGCCCTCGCGGATGACCCCGTCCACCGGGATCTTCTCCCCCGGGCGGACCAGGATCAGGTCGCCGATGCGGACCTCCTCCACCGGGATGTCCTGCTCCCGGGCGTCCCGAATGACCCGGGCGGTCTTGGCCTGCAGGCCGATGAGCCGGCGGATCGCCTCCGAGGTCCGGCCCCTGGCCCGCGCTTCCAGGAGCCGCCCCAGGAGGATCAGGACGATGATCACCGCCGCGGTGTCGAAGTAGACCATGGGTCGGATGCCGCGGGCGGCGAAGAAGTCCGGAGCGGCCGTCACCGCGAGGCTGTACAGGTACGCGGCCGAGGTGCCGACGGCGATGAGGGTGTTCATGTCGGCGCTGCCGTGCGTGAGCGTCGCCCACGTCCCCCGGTAGAACTGCCAGCCGGCCCAGAACTGCACCGGGGTGGTCAGGGCCAGGAGGATCCAGCGGTCCTGGAGGACTGCCGGGACCCACGGGAACCACTCCGGGAAGGAGCCGAAGAAGACGGGCAGGGTGAGGGCCAGCCCCACCCAGAACTTCCTCCGCAGGGTCGCCATCTCCCGCCCTCGGGCCGCCTGCTCGACGTCCGGGGAGGCCTCCACCCCCTCGAGGGGCTCGTAGCCCACCTCCCGGATCGCCCGGCGCATCTCCGCTGGAGAGACCTGGAGCGGCAGGTACTCGACCGCCGCGACCGCGGTGGCGAGGTTTACGTTGGCCTTGAGGACCCCCGGGAGGGCGTGGAGGGCCCCCTCGATCTTCTGGATGCAGGAGGCGCAGGAGATGCCGCCGATGGGGATGGTCACCCGCTCGGTCCGGGGCTCGTAGCCGACCCCCCGCACCGCCGCGAGAACCGCCGCGGGCGCGCTGCCCGGTGCGAGGAAGGCCGTCGCCCGCTCCGCACCGAAGTTCACGCTGGCCGAGCGGACCCCCGGGACCTTCCGGAGGGCCCCCTCGATCGTGGAGGCGCAGGAGGCGCAGGACATGCCGCCCACGCCGAAATCCAGGCGGGCCCCGGGGCCCCCCGCCGCCACCGCCTGCTCCGGTGCGCGGACGGGCATCGGGGCTGGGGTCCCGCCGGGTGCACCGTCCAGGTAGCGCATCGG